>CAYJJD010000046.1:0-26060 GCA_964370425.1 uncultured Akkermansia sp.
AAAAGGCGTGCTGTTTCGCTCATTTTCGAGATCAACATTTTACTCGTACTAATTTCGTAAGGTGCCCATAAGTACGTCCCCCCGTGGGGGTACCACCGTACCGTCAGTGGCGAGGAAGCACGTTCCCTAAAGTTAAGTGGGTGCGGAGTCGCAGACGTCTGTTGAGTCCGTCGGGGACGGAACATAAGAGCTACGAACTAGAATGCCCCATTATATAATACATCGGATCGAGCCTTATAGTACCACATGTCACGAGCACGGCAGCGACTGCATTATAATGCCAGCAGACTAATATGGCAAGAAAAAAGCGGTTTAAAATCAGGATGCTTGATGCAATTTATTAAGCCTGCGCATAGATGTGATACCTAGTTCTCCGATACTTGCAGAGGCAGAAGCCCCTATCTGCGTACGCCAGAGCGACGTAGCGTCTCTTCCCAGCTCACGCGTACGCGAAGTAGGGAGTTCAGCCATGGATTGTAGTCTATGTGGCTCGCGTCTTCAAATGCTTCTGGATTCGTGATGCGGGTGAAGAGAGCTCTCTGGATTTTCTCTTTGGGGATGCTCTGCACGTAGATGCCTCCGCGTCCTGTCTTATCGCGTGCGTGCGCTCCCCAGATGAGTATATCGTCTGATCTCACAGCGAGAAGTACGGCGAGGTGTCCGCGCTCAAGTCTTCCTATTTCCTTTGTCCACCAGAGTTTCACGATGTCGAGTGGTCGAGCCTTCTCCCACTCTGTGAAGCTGTAGCCAGCACCGAGTTCATGCACGAGGACAGCGTAGCCTGCGCCGTTTGAGTTCGCCCAGCCCCAGACGCGATCGCCGTCGCGGACGCTACGAGGAACGAGGTTTTCCCAGTCGTCGCGGCGTAGGGTGATGTCGTCAGGGCGCGCGCGTGCCCAGTCGATGAGTGCGGCGAGCACTGCCGTGTGTACAGCACCTGAGCAGTATGAAAGTGTAAGGCGCTCTGGGAAGTAGTAGAGCTGATGACTCTTCGTGAAGGCAAAGCAGTGGCGTAGAGCATCATGTGCTTTCTTGCTCGTGCTGTAAGAGTGCTTCGTGTAAACTCCTTCTTGGGCACTGAGTTCTTCCATCGCAGCTTGCAGTGCCGCATTCCATGTGGGGGCTGCGTCTGCCGTCTTAGCAGGGCGGTTCGCATAGCTGATCTTCGGGCTGAGGCAGGAGCTCAGCAGGAGGAGAGATATGCTGGCTGCGGTGGTGACGAGTCGGAGTGATGGCATTAAGGTATTTTAGCAAAGTGTATGAAGAAATCTAGTGCTGCGTCTGTCATGCTAGTTCCCAGCGCAGCAAGAGGGCTTTCCCCGCGCCGACGCGGCAGCGTAGCCCCTGAGAGCCTAATGTCGCGGGGGTGACGAGGATATCTTCCCTATTCAGAACGTCTTCCAGCACAGGGATGAAACGCTGAGTACCATGACCACGGCGACACCACTGCTGGGCATGCTCGGGGATGTGGATGCTGACTTCTTCGTCGCGATCACCTGTGCCGAGGTGGCAGAGCGCGAGGTAGCAGCTGTTGCTCTTTCGATGATAACGCAGGTAGGCGTAGAACCAGTGTCCCGAGTGTGTGTCTCCGTCACAGCGCCCGAAGGCGAGAGTCTCTTGGTTCGCCCAGTTGAGTCCATAGAACTCACCGTCGGCAAAGGCGGGGTCCTGCATCTCATTGAGCAAGCTGCCTATCCATAGGCGGTGCTGGCTTTCATCGGCACTGAGCTTTCCTCCGTCATAGAGCCCGTGACACGCCCAGCGCTGGAGGCGTGGTAGGCTCGTATAGTCGAAGATACTGGTGCGTCCACCATCGCCGCCAAAGCCACGTGGACCTTCGGCACGCTCGCCGAGCTCTTGCCCATTGTAGAAGAGGATAGCTCCCTGACTGCTGGCGTACTGAGCAAGCATGAGAGCTTCGCGCGCGTCTTCGCCTTGCGCATTCCAGTGCATGGGGGAGCAGAGACGCGGCTCATCGTGATTCTCCAGATAGCGTACGCCACCGCGGTTGAGCAGACCGTCGCTGCGGTGCAGAGCGTCGAGGTCGTTCGCCCATGCGCCGTGTTCATAGATGGCGCGTAGAGCTTCGTAACTAGGCGCATCGTACACAGCATTAAATCCTGCGTGGAGTAGAGCTTCTTGCACGTCACCTTGGCTCATTTTCATGTGATCGTTGTAGGCTTCTGCGATGAGCAGGCAGCGCTCATCACGCTGACGGCAGCGTGCTGTCGCCCACGCCCAGAATGGCATAGGTATCATGTGTGCCATGTCGCAGCGGAATCCACCGACTCCCTTCGCCTGCCAGTAGGCAAGGATGCTATCCATGATGCGCCATGTGCGCGGAGTGACATCAGAGCAGCTCATGATAGGGGGCAGCCAGTGGCTCGCTCCCGCGCCGCGCCTGTAGTCGACACCGTAGTTGAGTTTCACGGTTTCGTACCAGTCGTAGACAGAGGGTGTCCATGTCGCGGCATTATTCCCCGTGACGCGACCATCATATCGTTCGGGCTCGAAGACAGTGCCATCGGGGAGTTTAAGACCTGCGCCATCGGGGCTCGCGTCGAGGTAGTAGTATGGCTGATCCCATTCGAAAAATACTTTCTCAAAGGGATCTCGACCATATTCCATATCAAGCTCAGGGTATATCCTCGACTGGTAGTCACGCGACACATGGTTCGGGATAAAGTCTATCATGGGTATCATCCCCCAGCGGCGCACGCGTGCGAGCAGATCTTCAAACTCCTGCATGCGCTGCTCTGGATGATCTGCGAGGTCGGCATCGACATCGAAGTAGTCGCTGACGGCGTAGGGACTCCCTGCCCTCCCCTTCACGAGGGAGGCGATGTCCGACTGCTGTCCACCGTACTCGCTGCATGTGGCGTGGCGTAGCACCCCTGTGAGCCACAGGTGGGTCACGCCGAAGCGGCTGAGTGAGGCGAGGGCGCTGTCATTAATCCCTGAGAATGTACCGCAGCCATTCTGCGCACGATCCCCATAGTCAACTCCTTCTGTGCTATAGTTAGAAAAATGACGAACAAAAAGCTGATAGATAACAGGACGCATGATGGTGATATATAAGAGGATGCAGAGAGTGTACTTTTCAAACAATAACATAAAATCGTCTGCATGGCAAGCAAGTCGTTAGAGTTTTCTCACGCATCTTTCCCTGGAGAGCCTCAAGTGAGGCACTCGATGTAAAACAATTAAACGGCACATGCCATCAGCTTGTGCCGTTTTAGAAGAAAAAAAAGATAATGAATTCTTTTTTCTAAATTATTTTAAAACTGCATGCCCGCACCTAGTCGTATGGTGTGGTACATCTGCTCTTCTGTCTCGATATAATAGCGAGAGTCGTAGCGATCTTCTGCATCGGGAGCAGCTGTGCTGCCACGGAATTGATACGCGGCGAAGACGTAGCCCCACTGGGAGTAATGATACTTCACACCGACTTCGACACTATAGGCGAACCCTGCTTCTACACCATCGAATTCCGCGTAGCCCCATCCCTGACCTTGCAGGTGTGCTGAGCCGTCTATATAGTTTCCTACAACAGCGAGGCCAGCATTCGCTCCGAAGAAGATTTCTACAGGGGAAAGCCCCAGTCTAAAACTCTGTCGGACGCCGGGCATGAGGGCAAAGGTGTGCTGCCGCATATCCAACGCGTAGCTTCCCACACCTGCTCCATAGCCTGAGATTGAGCCATAGCCATAGCCATAACTGACCCGCAGATTAACAGCCGTGAACTTATTAAATCGATGCCCGACGGTGAACTCAGCACCGACGATATCGAGCTCTCCTAGCTCTGGCAGATCTTTGATAGCATCTGATACACCGAAGCCGAAGAATGCAGTTCCCTCGGTATAGATACCGTGCTCTTTTACTTGCCTATAGGGGCTAGCGTGCGCTGCGACAGGCTGCGCTTGATAGTGTACTACAGGCTGAGCGGTGGTCTGCACGACAGGTCTAGGTGTGACGCGAACCACGGGGGCTGGTGCAGCACTGTACAAAACTGCTTGTGCGAGAGCGTTACTCGTGAGCAGCGCGACTGTGATCAAGATAGATGAAATTTTCATGATGATACTAGTCTAAGCTATTCGTGTGAATCATGCAAGCATATATAACGGCATCGGCATAATGGCTGCTTATTCCAACGATGTAGCCATACAGAAAATGCGTACTGTGTCACCCGAAAGTAACAATAGAGCGTTGTTTTGGAGATGTATGTTAATCTCGTTTCCTTGCCCGCGGCTCGTCAAGCATATCGGAAGATATGCTTGACTCTTGGGTAGCTAATGAGCTTGTTTTCGCGTCTTCTCTGCTTGACGCTTTCGCGCTTTCATCGGTGAGAAAAGTGTCGCGCTGTCGCGCGCGGTAGTAGGAGCGTCAGTTTCGGGTGTGGAGGTGATGCTGGGTTTACAAGGCAGGCGCGTGTGACTTCAGTCTATAAGAAACTGACGCTGCCGTGCTCTACGAGCACGGCTTTTCCGCGAGTGCTTTGCCCTCACACTCCCAGCAAGGGCGCCGCCCTTGCATCCCGCCAGAGGAACGAGTCCCTCTGGACTCCCATTTAGGTGTCGCTTATGGATATTGCGTCACCCATATATAGAAAACAACAAGCTAATGCGTTCATTATAAATGAAATTGTCTTTACTCTTTATCGTGCCGACGAAGTTGGGATGGCACTGCGACACACAGCCGCTCAGTAACATCGCTGAATAGTCATCCGCGACACAGCGACCCAGACTGCCGTATTACGATTCTGCCACTAATGCAAAAAAAAGCACAGAGGCAGTCGCTTAACTACCTCTGCGCTTTATTTATTGAATGTTCTTAGGAGAAGACGCCGACGCCTTCAGCTGCGCATGCGATCATGTAGTCGCGGTTCAGCTTAGCGATGTTGTCTACTGAGATTCCCTTCGGACAGGCGGCTTCGCATTCGTACTGGTTTGTGCAGTTACCGAATCCGATCTTGTCCATCTGGCGTACCATGGCGAGGACGCGCTTGTTCTTCTCTGGCTGTCCCTGTGGGAGCAGGTTGAGGTGAGCGGCCTTCGCGGAGGTGAAGAGCATCGCGGAGCTGTTCTTGCAGCTAGCGACACAGGCACCACAGCCGATGCAGGCTGCTGCGTCGAATGCAGCTTCTGCCGTCTTCAGGCGCACAGGCATGTTGTTCGCGTTAGGCGCAGAACCTGTACGTACGTCGATGAAGCCACCAGAGGCGATGATGTCGTCGAGGGCTGTTCGGTCTACCACGAGGTCACGCAGCAGGGGGAATGCCTTCGCACGGAAGGGCTCGATCCAGATGGTGTCTCCATCCTTGAACTTGCGCATGTGCAGCTGGCAGGTGGTCACCTTCGATGCACGGCGTCCGCTGTGAGGGACACCATTGATCGTCAGCGAGCACATACCGCAGATACCTTCGCGGCAGTCATGGTCGAAGTGGATGGGTTCTTTGCCCGCGTGGACGAGTTCTTCGTTCACGATGTCAAGCATTTCAAGGAAGGATGCTTCCTCAGGGATGTCAGTCGCTTTGTAAGTTTCGATGCGACCTTTTGCCTGAGGGCTTTCTTGACGCCAGACCTTGAGCGTGAGATTAAGTTTAGCCATAAAATGTGTGATAATGGATAAGGGTTTGTAATCAGTGTTACTCTTCCAGTCTTTACTTGTAGGAGCGGACGGCAAGGTGGATGTTTTCGAAGGTGAGCGGCTCCTTGTGCAGGATAGGCAGCTTACCTACTTCGGTGAACTCCCATGCAGCTACGTAGGCGTACTCTTCGTCGTTACGAGCGGCTTCACCGTCGTCGAGCTGGTATTCCAAGCGGAAGTGAGCACCACAGGATTCTTCACGAGCGAGAGCGTCATAGCACATGAGTTCGCAGAACTCCGTGTAGCATGCGAGACGCCATGCCTTTTCGAGCTCCATGTTCATGCCTTCTGCGCTACCTGCGACGCGGACATTCTTCCAGAAGTCGTCACGGATGCGTGGGATGGCTTCGAGAGCTTCGAGGAGGCTTTCGCGTGTACGTCCCATGCCTACCTTGTCCCACATGATCTGACCGAGTTCACGGTGGATTTCATCAGGAGTTCTGTTACCCTTCACATCGAGCATCTGCTGGATGCGTGCCTTCACCTGATCTTCTGCGAGCTTGAACTCAGGAGCAGAGGTGGTGACGCTACCAGGCTTGATGCTGGTGAGGTAGGTAGGAAGGGTGGAGGAGATGACGAAGTAACCATCGGAGAGCCCCTGCATGAGAGCAGATGCACCGAGGCGGTTCGCACCGTGGTCGGAGAAGTTCGCTTCGCCGAGGACGTGGAGACCGGGTACTGTGGACATGAGGTTGTAGTCGACCCAGATACCGCCCATCGTGTAGTGGGAAGCGGGGTAGATCATCATAGGCTCTTCATGGGGGTCTTGGTCGGTGATTTCTTCGTACATTTCGAAGAGGTTACCGTACTGACCGTCGATCCATTCCTTGCCCATGCGGTCGATGGATTCCTTGAAGTCGAGGTAGACACCGAAGCCAGAGCCAGCGATACCGCGGCCGTCATCACAGGCTTCCTTAGCAGCGCGTGAAGAGATGTCACGTGGTGCGAGGTTACCGAAAGAAGGATACTTGCGCTCAAGATAGTAATCGCGCTCGCTGTCTGGAAGAGTGGAAGCCTTCACTTCGCCCTTACGGATCTTCTCTGCCATTTCGCGTGTCTTAGGCACCCAGATACGGCCGTCATTACGGAGGGACTCCGACATGAGTGTGAGCTTGCTCTGGTAGTCGCCCTTCACAGGGATACAGGTGGGGTGAATCTGTGTGAAGCAGGGGTTCGCGAAGTACGCACCCTTCTTCCAGCATGCGTGTGCTGCGCCCACGTTACAGCCCATGGCGTTCGTGGAGAGGAAGAAGACGCGGCCGTAACCGCCTGTAGCGACGAGGACGGTGTCGCCCGCATGGCTTTCGATCTTGCCGGTGACCATGTCGCGAACGACGATACCCTTAGCGTGGCCGTCGACGACGACGAGGTCGAGCATTTCTGTACGAGGGTACATCTTCACGTGCCCCTTGCCGATTTCCTTTTCGAGTGCTTGGTAGCAGCCCAGGAGGAGCTGCTGTCCAGTCTGACCGCGGCTGTAGAATGTACGCTTCAGCTGAGAACCACCGAAGGAGCGGTTGTCGAGAAGACCACCGTATTCGCGACCGAAGGGAACGCCCTGTGCGACACACTGGTTGATGATATTGCAGGATACTTCAGCGAGACGGTAGACGTTTGCCTCACGAGCGCGGAAGTCACCACCCTTCACCGTATCGTAGAAGAGACGGTAGACGGAGTCACCGTCATTCTGGTAGTTATGAGCAGCATTCACACCACCTTGAGCGGCGATGGAGTGGGCGCGGCGTGGGCTGTCCTGATAGCAGAAGCACTTCACGTTGTAGCCGAGCTCTCCGAGGGTAGCTGCGGCTGCACCACCTGCGAGTCCAGAACCGACGACGAGGACGGTGTACTTACGGCGGTTATTAGGATTAATCAGCTTAGCGTCGCGCTTGTACTTTGTCCATTTTTCAGCGATAGGACCTTCGGGGATACATGCGTCTGGCATGTAGTCGCTGACGGGAAATTCAATATTTTTCATATCTGTTTACGAGAAGCTAAGATTTACTTAAGGAGGCCTACCATGACAGCCACAGGGATGGAGATGTAACCACCGCAGACGACAACAGCGAAACCAATGGACGCGATGTCATAGAGTGGGCGGATCTTGCGTGTGCTCAGACCCAGTGTCTGGAAGACGGACTGGAAGCCGTGGCGGATGTGCATGAACAAGCATCCGATAGCCGCGATGTAGACTAAGGAGCAGACTGGGTTCTTAAATGCTGTCGTCACGATGGCGTAACAATTCGCAGGATCACCATTGTAAGTGAACTGCCAGAGGTGGAAGATCGCAAAAAGAAGAACTGTCGTCCCAGTGAGCACCATGGTGCGGGAGGAGATCGTCGCCTTCAGCGTACCTTCGACCTGATACTTCGTACGTGCATTCACGTTTTCGAGCTTCAGTAAGATGGTGAGACCGATGTGGATGGCAAATACTGCCAGCAGACCCAAGCGGATCGACCAGAGCAACCATGCAGGCATGGAGTGCAGGCCTGTGGCATAGTAGTTCACCCAAGATGTTTCATTACCGCCACTTGCGCCACCGTAGATGGTCAAGTTACCAGCAAGATGTCCCAGCAAGAACAGTAAAAGGCACGCTCCTGTAAGAGCCACAATAATCTTGCGGCCGACAGAGGAGGTGACAAACTGACTAATCATTGTAGTTATATCCTTCATAGTGCAATATGCGTCTTTGCTTGGCAAGCATAGCCGATCTTTCGCATCTTTGCAAGTCCCAATGCTCCTTCTTTTCTATAAAATTCAAGCATTTAAGGATATGAATCTTAAGTTATATCAAACTAACTTTCTATAATGTCTTAAATATTTGAAAGAAGGAAAAGGGAGGCTTATTCACATTAGAATAATCCTAATGTGAATTCTTCGCTAACAAGTCTATGCTTTCGGTGGGTACCCAGCCTCGCACACCGTTCATGCACTCGACATAATCCCAGCGTGGGCGGCGCGCGAGGACGCGCAGCGGCGTGGACTCGGGGAGGCGAACGACGGACGCGCCTTTCTCATCTGCGGCACTGCGGGCTTCTGTCGCCGTGACGACGTAGGCGATCTGCTCGGGCTTGAGCATGTTGATATGCGGCGTGTCGAGCGTGTAGTAGTATAGCCAGTTCGCCGCGCAGGCGAGGCTGGCGAGCGCGCTGATACCGCAGATCCACTTCAGCGAAAGGGTCAGTCTGCTAGGAATGAACAGCAGCATGATGGCCGTCAGGAGAATGGCGGTCGATAGCGCGGTGATGAGCAGGAGTGAGTCGATGCTCAGGTAGGTGAAGATGTCGCTCTTCACGCTGCCTACGTCCAAGATTGCTCCTTCCTTGCGCTGGATGAAGGCGAGGTTCGCCTCGGCTTCATGCAGGGAGGGATTGCTCTCCAGCGCGCGGGCGTAGGCGAGGGCTGCCTGACCAGGTTTTGCAAGCCTGTAGTAGCTATTGCCCAGATGGTAGTAGAGGCGAGCGGTGCTGGTGTCGCCCTCGTTCTTCCCCTCTTTTTCAAGGGCTTGGATGCCTTTCTCAAAGGCGTCTTTCGCAGAGCTGTACTCTCCGCGCTCGTACTGGATCACGCCCTCGCGGTCGAGGTCGGTGGGCGACTTCGCCTCCGCACTGTTCAGCCCTGCGAGGAGTCCGAGTGTCAGGATGATGAGCGCGCTGGTGGACTTCGCCGCCTTGGCTACATTCTGAATAGCACGGCGCATCATGCTGAGTATATTCTTCTTTTCTGCGTCGGACATGACAGTCTGAGCATCGGGGCGGAAGGCTTCTCGGTCGCGTCGTGCGATGAGGGCGCGGAGTTCGTCATTCATATTCTGGGAAAGGTTCTTTTCGATGAAGGCAGCACTCTGGCGCAGGAAGTCCATGGCGGACTCGGTCTTAGCTATCTCGCGCAGGGCGCGTTCCATCTCACGCATCTGATTCCCACTGGCGCGACGCTTGCCTATCCAGCTGATGAGCAGGTAGAGCGCGATGAGTGCCGCTGGTGCGTAGAGGAGGAAGTAGTAGCGAGGGTTCACACGCAGGCTCTGGCCACTGATCTCATCGGGCAGTGGGCTGTAGATGTCGCTGAGCTGCGCGACAGGGACTTCACCCGCTGGTGGTGGCTCTGCCATGCTCATGCTGAGGCTACCTGCGCCGCCGTTCGGATCGCCACCGCTGGTGTCGGTTTTCTTCCACTTCAGTGGGATGGGCTTGCTGAGGCTTTCTTCGTACCGCTGGGTCGCAGGGTTAAAGTAGCTGAGGCGGAAGGCTGGGACGCCGCCTTCTTCACGCGTCGGGCGGATGAGTTGGTTGAAAATGACAGCGGTCACCTTGCCATTGATGTCTGTCTCTAGCTTCTTCGTCGCAGGGATGGTCTTCCAGCCTGCCGTGTCTGCGAGCTTCGGGCATTCGATGCTCTCCAGCGCACCCGTGCCCGTCACGCGTATGCTGACATCCACGGATTCGTACATGGCGAGCTCTTTCACGTCTGTGGCGGAGGTGACACTGTAGTCACCGACGAGCTTGTCGTAATGCGGAGGGGCACCGGGTGGGAGCGGGAGTGCCTTAATGTCCAGTGTCGGGAGTAGGATCTCATCGCGACGCACGGAGAAGACATTCACCTGCTCGGCGACATTCACACTGCCTGTCGCTTCGCTCTCGCCCTCGACGAAGGGGATGATGGTGGAGCTGAGGTCGTAGCATACCCACTGCTCACCGCGCGCCATGACGATATTTCGCCCGATGATGCCCTGCTGTATATTGCTCAGCATGCCCTGTGTCGAGAGCTGGAAGGGGAGTATCTTCATGCCCGTGGCGGTGAAGAAGGGGAGGCTCGCCAGCCCCACGCGGTCGGGGAGGAGTATCTTCATCTGCGCATTAATGCTCTCATCCACGTAGGGCTCATCCTTATCCATCGCCCACAGGACACCGTAGGGCATGGGGTTGTTAAACCACTTGATCGCGCTTGTGGAGTAGACCTTCAGCGGGGGGACGGAG
Organism: uncultured Akkermansia sp.; assembly: GCA_964370425.1. Taxonomy (GTDB): domain Bacteria; phylum Verrucomicrobiota; class Verrucomicrobiia; order Verrucomicrobiales; family Akkermansiaceae; genus Akkermansia. The sequence goes on from CAYJJD010000046.1 coordinate 10,623, forward strand.
ATGCTAGCAGTCTTACCCGATTTCACGAACTTGATAGGGATGTCCTCGATGGTCACTTCACCGGGAGCATCGGGGATGATGAGGATGGGGAGCAGCAGCAGGGGCTCGCCCATGGGGTCATTATGCTTCGTCAGTGTGCGGTACTGGAGGATCTGCATCGAGCCATTCTTCACCACGGGTCGCTTGACGAGCTCGAACTGGTCGGTGCTGGCATTTTCCTTAATCAGGTACAGCAGGATGTGCTCCCCTGGAAGGGCGACTTCGGATGACCACAGTGTCGTGGTCTCTGACGCGCGTAGCGTCCCCAGACTGCTGAGGAAGAGGGTGAGGCTGAGAATGAAAATGAGAATGGGGTTTTTCATATGTCTGGTGATTATGTGATTAAAAGGGTGAATTAATAGTCTTTGCTCGGTGGGCGTGTATCACCGTAGGGGCGTGGGATAGGCGAGCCGCCGTCTTCGTCGAGGTGCATCTCGAGGATGCTGCGCGCGCGCTGCGCGTCTTTCTCGTCTTGGCTGAGCTCCATAGGTTGTTCCTGCTTTTCTTGCTGGCCCTGCTGTTCCTGCTGACTCTCTTGACTTTGGTCTTCGGCTTGATTCTGCTGCTCGTCTTGATCCTTTTGACCCTCCTGCGGAGTGTCTTGGTTCTGCTTCTGCTCTTGTTGGGCTTGCTGGTTGTTTTGCTGTCCTTGCTGGTTGTTTTTGCTCTCCTCCTGCTCGCCCTGCTGTCCTTCTTGGTTGTTTTGCTCTTGCTGCTTATTCTGCTCGCCCTGCTCTCCTTGCTGGTTCTGCTGCTGATTGTTTTGATTCTGCTGCTGTTCTTGTTGATCCTGCTGATCCTGCTGCTTTTTCTCCTCTTCCTTGAGCCTGTCTATCTCTTCTTGTAGCTGCTTGAGAAAGCTCTCCGTCTTCGCGAGGTCGCGCTGGCTAGGCTCGTGTCCTGCGATGATGCCGAGGGCATCGCGGTAATGCTCGATGTCCTGCTGGAGCTGGGTTTGGATTTTTTCGAGATCCTCGGAGCTGACGTTCTTGGGCTCGCCTTCTACGACGGGTTTGTAAAGATCACGCAGCTGCTGGAAGGAGGATTCGACATTCAGCTTGCCGAGCTGGTGCTTCGCTGCCGCTTGCAGGGTAGGGTCGGAGCTCAGCATGGCGCGTGAGAAGGAGCTACGCGCTTCCTCCACTTCGCCTAAGCCTAGCTGTGCCGTCGCGAGGGCAAAGGATAGGGAGGCGTCTTCCATGAGGCTGATGTCATGTGCGACGGCTTCTTCGATGAGGTCTTTTGCCTTTTCGTATTCGTACTTATTCAGGACTGTCTTAAGCTCCTTGTACAGGGCATCATCCGCGCGTGCTTCCGTGCTGAATCCTCCTAGTATGAGTGCCAAAATGAAGCCTCCAGTCAGTGAGCGTTTCTGCCAGCGGGGTAGACTCCACTCCGTCCCCAGCACGATGGCTAGTAGCAGCCATACGGCTGACATGAAAATGAAATAACGGAAAAGATCGCGCGGTGACTTCGTCAGCGAGGACTCATTCTCATGCCGCTCTAGCTTCGCGGCGGCAGACTGTGCGAAGGCGGTGAGGTCTGCCCCACTCCCCATGGCGAAGTAGTCACCGCCTGTCGCCTTGGCGAACTGGATGAGTGACTTCGTGTCCAGCTTGCTGATCACATTCTTACCCTCAGCATCTTGGTACAGTCCATTTTCGCCGTCAGGATCGGGGATGGCATCACCTATTTCTGTACCCACACCCACTGTGATGACGAGCAGCTTCTTCTCGCGTGCCTTCTCGGCTACCTCAATCGTCGAGCCTACTGTGTCTTCCCCATCGCTGAAGATGACGACGGCATTCGTCCCCGTAGGCGCGCTGCGGGCGAAGTCTTCCATGGCCTTCTCCAGCACGCGACCGTAGTTCGTGCCACCGTAGGGTGACCAGTCGCGCTTCACGCTCGCCAGTGTCTGCTTCAGCGCGTCATGGTCGTAGGTGAGCGGGACGACGAGTTCGCTCTCGCCTGAGAAGATGATGAGCCCGAGCTTGTCACTAGGCAGCGCGTCAATGAGCTCGTAGCAGGCCGCGCGTGCCTCTTCGAGACGAGACGGGCTGATGTCGCGCGTCTCCATGGAGCGCGAGATGTCCAGCGCGATGAGGAGATTACGACTCGATCCAGCCGTGCTCTGCTCGATGTACCCATTAAAAGGACGAGCGAGACCGACGATAGTGCCAGCGAGGGCAAGTATAGTCAGGAAGGCGGGCAGCGTGCGGCGGTAGGCAGGCAGGCGCGTGACGAGATCCTGCTCATGCTCGGCTGAGACGAGCCTCTGCCAGTTCTTCTTACGGCGACCCTCCATCACGATGAGGAGGATGAGCAGAGCTAGAGGAATCAGCAAGAGCAGCAGCAGATAAGGGTAAAGAAAACTCATGGCTATAGAAAAATAATCAAGGGGCTGGCTGAGGGCGAATCTTACTCAGAAGCAGACTCAAGCTCAGCAGGAACACGGCAAGAGCGAGTGGGTACATGAACAAGGCCTCATAACTGATGATCGTACGACGCTTCGCATCAGACTTCTCCAGCTCATCAATGACAGAGAAGGCCTCACTGAGTTGCTGACCACTGCTAGCGCGGAAGTAGCGCCCATTCGTCAGCGAGGCAATCGCGCGCAGCGTCTTCTCATCCACACCATCACTCACGACATTCTGAGACAAGCGCGCCGTCTGACCGATGGCAATGGGGAAAATACGCACACCGAGATCTGCCGCCTGCTTCGCCGCGGCGAGCGGCTGGATGAGCCCCGCATTACTCTGCCCATCCGTCACGAGAATAATCACCTTCGACTTCGTCTCCTTCCTGTCCTCCAGACGCGTCGCAGAAGACGCAATAGCTGAGCCGATCGCCGTCCCGTCCACGCTGATATAACCACGGCGACGACCGTCTGCGAGATAGAACTGCTCGATGATATAAGCCAGCAAGCTATGATCCAGCGTCAGAGGGCAGCTCAGCTTCGCCTTCCCTGCAAACGCGACAATACCGATACGGTCATTCGGTCTACCCATGATGAACTCCAGCATCACCGCCTTCGCCGCTGACAGTCTATCCACGTAGCGCGTGCGCGAACGCCCCCTGTCGTCACGATAATTAAACTGCATATCCTTCAGCGACATCGAGCCAGAAAGGTCACAGGCGATCATGATATCTATCCCGCTCACACGCTCCTCAGTCAGCTCACTGCGGAACTTCGGCTCAGCGAGTGCAAAAATCAAGCTACCCAGCCCCAGCAGCAGCAAGAGAGCACCGACACGCCCCATCAGCGTGCTGGGTGGAGTCAGTCGCGCCGCTAGCAAGCGAATACCAGGGTGAGAAAGCCCTGCAAAGGTCCCTCTACGGCGACGCAGCAAGAGCAGAGGAATAAGAACGAGCAAGCCCCAGAGCCACTCAGGCGACGCCAGCATGAACTCGCGCGCCCCAGCATTCAGAGAGTCCGTCGGCTGCTGCGCCAGCAGCGGGATGAAAGAAAAACTAAGCATGGGAAGAAGAATCATTAACAGAGGACGTAGAACTATGCATCACAGGCTGCTCCTGCGCCTTCGCCACCGCGATACGCTGGATAAGCTCACGCGTCTGAGTGAGCATATGCTGTGCCGCCGCAGGCGACTGCTGCTGAGGCCCAGCATACTTCAAGCGCGCCAGATCATCTAGCAGTTGATAAGTCTCCTCGTGGCAGCTCTTAGGCATCCCAGAGAGCGCATCCAGACGCTGGTGGAACTCCTGATGCGTCTCATAGAGCGTCGGATCGGATGTCTCACCCGTGATATACTCGCGTAAGATCAGAGACAGCTCGATGCTCATCGCCGCCGCATTCTCATGCTGATCACTCTGAGCCAGCGCATCGAGACGCAGCAGAGCGATAGACTCCGCAGACGGCGGCACGACAGCAGGCTTACGGCGCGCACGCAGGACGAGATACACCGTCAGGATAATCAGAAGCAGCAGAGCACAAGCCCCAGCTACCCACAGCCACATCGTGCTGTTATCAAGAAAAATCTCAGGAGCGATATGAGGCTCTAGCTCGGGAATCTTATCCAGCAGCTGATTGCCAGATGCTGGGGCTGGAGCCTGAACTGGTGTAGGAACTTGAACTTGTGCAAGAAAAGTCATCATGGGAACAAGAAAAAATAAAAATCAGTGCGCAAAGAAGCGGCTACGACGCTGGAACATCTTCCTGAGCGGCAGGATATAATCCTGACTCGTCACTAAATCGACGAAATCTATACCCAACTGCATGAGGCACTGCTCCCACTGGAGACGCTGCACACGCATCGCCTCCGCATAATCTTGGCGCAGCTGCGCGTCATTCAGATTCGCCTTCCACTGCTCCCCGGACTCAGGGTCACGGAAATTAATCATACCACTCGCAGGAAGCTGTAACTCACAAGGGTCAGCAATACGCACAGGAATCAGCTCGTGACGGAAACCGAGACGACCGAGAGCCTTCTTATCAGGCTCACTGAGGAAATCACTCATCATGAACACCATCGCACTCTTACGCTGCGTGCGTAGTATCTCCGTTGCGATCTCATCCATCGTCATATCCTGCCCATCTGTAGAAGAGCAGATAATCTCACGAACAATACGCTGCGTCTGCTTCATGCCCTGCGCGGGAGGCAGGTAGAAGTGCGAGTTCCCACGCCCGAAGAGCAGTAGCCCCACCTTATCACCATTCAGAGCCGCACTATACGACAGCACCGCCGCAATATGCGCCGCATACTCCAGCTTCGTGTAGGCGACCCGCTCACTCGCATAACTCATCGACGCGCTCGTATCCACGGCGAGCAAGAGCACCTGCTCACGCTCCTCGTAAAACTTACGCACATAAGGCGTGCCCGTACGAGCCGTCACCTTCCAGTCAATGAAGCGTGGCTCATCGCCCGCACTATACTCACGGAAATCATCAAAATCCAGCCCCTGCCCACGGAAACTCGAGCGGTACTGCCCCGCAAAAGCCGCCGTCGCTCGCTTGCGCGCCATAAGCTCGATGCGACGTACCTTCTGCATGATCTCCTGACTCTTATCTTTCATCCTGAGAAAAGCTAGATCTAAGAAAAACTAAAGGACAACAATGACTCACTGTAATCGTTAAGCAACGGCGAACAAAGATTAAGGCACATTCACCTTCGCGAGAATCATCTCGATCACCTTCTCACTCGTCATCCCAGAAGCCTCCGCCTCATAAGACAGCAAGATACGGTGACGGAGAATATCAATCGCGAGATCCTTAATATCCTGCGGCGTGACGAAGGTACGCTGCTGCGTGAACGCCAGCGCACGCGCCGCTATCGCGATATTAATCGTCGCACGAGGAGACGCGCCAGCGCGCACCATACCCTCCAGACGGCGATCCACCTTCTCAGGCGTACGCGTCGCACGCACAAGAGTCACGATATACTCCTCCACAGCGGGATCTATATAAATCTGATTCATCAGCTCACGAGAAGCCTCGATCGCCTCCACCGACACCACACTCTGCGTCTGCGGCGGAGGAGCTGTACTACTCATCATCGAGAGCACGCGACGCTCCTCATCCATCGTGGGGTAATCCACCACCACCTTGAAGAGGAAACGGTCGAGCTGCGCTTCAGGCAGCTGATAAGTCCCCTCCTGCTCGATAGGATTCTGAGTCGCCAGCACAAGGAAAGGAGCAGGGAGAGGATAACTCGTCTCACCCAGCGTCACCTGACGCTCCTGCATCGCTTCGAGCAGCGCACTCTGCACCTTCGCTGGAGCACGGTTAATCTCATCGGCCAGCACGAGATTCGCGAAGACAGGACCACGCTTCGCGACGAACTGACGCTCCTCGGGATTATAAATCATCGTCCCGAGCAAGTCAGCAGGGAGCAAGTCGGGCGTGAACTGAATGCGTGAGAACTGCGCTTGCAAACTCCCCGCGAGTGCCTTCACCGACAGCGTCTTAGCCAGCCCTGGCACACCCTCAAGCAAGACATGCCCCTTACAGAGCAAACTGAGAATCAAGCGATTTATCAAGCCATGCTGCCCGACGACTACCTTACCCATCTCCGCCTTCAGTGCCTGCACCCAGACGGAGCTCTTTGCTATTTGTTCGTTAAACTCCTGCGTGTTCATTGTATTACTGAGCTAGTGTAGCGAGATCAGAGCCTGATTTCAAGCAAGAAAAGCCGCATGACAGAAAGTATGACGTACACCCAGCCCTGACCACGCTATGCGCTGACCCGACGAAAGCAGAAAGTCAAGCCATATAAAAATAGTTACAAATTCAACAAATAAATCAATGATAGTTATTACAAATCAAAAATCTTTCAAAAAATTAGATCTATTTTCATTTTTTTCTTGTTTCACGGGCTAAGTCGGGTTATTTTAACACTGACTAGAAGCACTATCATGTTCCGAGAATCCCAAGCCATGTTCACGCACTACAGTAAAGCACCACTGCTGCTCTTACTCGCACTACATGTGTCCTGTGTAAGGCTCGACGCGATAGAATCCCAGAAGATCAATGCGGAATACCTGAAGAATGACCGTAGCCTGAAAGAAGCCTGGGCAAAGGCGAGTGGCTTCATGCAGCAGCTCAGCGCCATCGAATCAGTCGAAGACGCGAATGCACTCGCGCGGGAGCTCTCCGAGAGCATCTGCAACGACGCCGTACTCTGGGAAACACTGCGGCGCAAGGGCTTCATGGAACTCAATATCTTCTGGGAAGAAGATATGCGCCGCCCCACCTTCTTTAATCTGATTCAAGATCTAAAAAAGAAAGGTTTCTTAACCCCCGATCTCCGACAAGCGATCGAAGACTGGCACGCGCGTCTGGGGCACCATTTCAGCATCTGGACACATCGCCAGCCACTGCAAGAAACAGAGCTCGCGTGGCTACGCCAAGACTTATCCCACGAGCTGCGCCTCTTCCGCGAAGCGCACAGTGCCAGCATAGGCGCAGGAGATGGACTGAGTAATGAAACACCCCTCACCATACTCGTGACGAATGATGACGCCGTCTACAGACTCGCAATCCAATTCGCAAGGACAGTGGGGAAATGCGGCATCGCGAACTACGCTCTCTTTAGCCACAAGGAAGGCGATGACACGCGCATCATTCTGCAAATCTACGGCATCCAGTGGGAAACAGGCGATGGCTACATCTTCTACTTCGATGTGACCGCCATGATACCCAGAAGAACACGTTAAGGGCATCTTGCGAAATTAGCAGCTTCGGATTTTGCATGCAGTTTGGATGATAATTTACGGCGTTTGGGTGCGCATAGCGAGCTATGTAAGCCCAAAAAGCTGTAAATTCTCGCCAAAATGCGGCAAAAGAGGTGCTGTTTCGCTCATTTTCGAGACCATCATTCTACTCGGACTAATTTCGCAAGGCGCCCTTAAGGCTAATCGCGGCTAAACTCACTGAAGCAGAAAAAGCGAAAAGCTCATTATCAATCGCATGATCAATAATGAGCTTTCTTAATGCAGTACAAGGAATAGGACTCGAACCTACGACCTCTACCATGTCAAGGTATTGCTCTACCAACTGAGCTATCCCTGCATTGTTGCCGTGAAGCGGGTGCATTATAGCGGGGAAATGAGATCATGGCAAGCACTTTTTTATATTTTTGCTATTTTTATGGATATTTTTCGTATTTCCTCCTAGCTCGCTTATAATTTATCGCTGGCATGATACGTGCATCTCTACCAGTAGCAGGCATCCTCCACCTTATTCGCGCAGGCGGGTTTGTCAGCCACGTCGGGGAAGACCCAGTGCTCGTTGAACAGTCTTAAATATGGATTGTTCGCCGCGTCTTTCCCATATTGCTCAGTCCATCTCTTTCCCTTAATACCAAAGAGCAGTTGGAGCGAGCCTCCCATGTGAATGGCTTGCTTACCCTGCCTCTTCACATGCGCAGCTAGGGGGAAGCCATAGGCACCGCAGCCGAGCAGGCAGACATCATAGTCTATCGCGTCTATCTGACTCTTCATGAGCTCATATGCGTCGAACCACGTGTCTAAGCCTTCTGGCTGACATCCACCCAGCGACTGTATAGCCTGTATGGTTAATAGTTCAAACTCAGGCAGCACATCAGGATTCTCAAAGAGTAGCTCACGCTTAGTTGCGTACTGTCGCTCTATAGTTGAAGAAAAGGGGTGTACTACTAATACTTTTTTACCTTTCAGGTACTTACTCCATGGTTTACCAGAGCTATCAAATGGCTCTAAGTTGGCAATATGCACACGCTGAGCATGATGCATATGCGCGAACAAGGATTCATACGACATCCACGAGCCCAGTATATCTAGTTGTGGTATGCTCTCCATCATCAGCTGATAAAATCGCTCTCCTAACTCAGGTTTACCATCTGGGAAAAACCCCGATAGATCGCACAATTTCTTTATTAAATTGCTATCGTCCTTTTGCTGTATGGGCATTACCCCCTTTATGTACTGCAGCACGCTCCAGCCGTGCTTTATGGTGTGCAGATTAGCAATATAATCCATCTCAGTCCCGCCAAATCGAGCAATCATATAAGGGTCACTGCGTTTCACAACATCTGCCATAATATCAGGCCCCGTAGTGGCATTCCACATGACCCCCGATCCTGGTCTAGACCCGATTTTCCTTTTCTTAAAATACAGCATTCGAGCTGCTTTCAGAGCTAATATAAAATACTTATTCATGTTAAAAATCACTGTCTGAGTTATTCAGTCTTATGCATCACGCCCTGACTGCGACAATAGGGAATTAAAATCACGTAAAAAATACCGGTTCGAAATTCCATCTTTTATCCAAGGATTAGCAGTTTCGGATATTGCACACAACTTGCAAAACTCTATTTCCGTAGTGATTTTAGCATACTATTATTTCACTGCAAGCATAAATAGTTTACACAAGGTGACAGAAAGAGCACATTAAGCTAATACTTAACAAGCATCACCTGCAATTCATTAATGTTTACAGAAATCCACCCTCTACCAGTAACAAGCATCCTCCACCTTATCTGCGATGGCGGGCTTTAGCTCATTTTCAGGGAAGACCCAGTGCTCGTTGAAAAGCTTTAAATAGGGATTACCTGCATGCTGCTGAGTCCACCTATTACCTTTGATCCCGAAGAGCAATTGCAACGCTCCGCCCATGTGAATCGCTTGCTTACCTTGCCTCTTCACATGCGCTGCGAGTGGGAATCCGTATGCACCGCAGCCTATGAGACATACATCGTAGTCGTGGCTATTAATCTCTTCCTTCATAGAGTCTAAGGCGTCAAACCAAGTCTCCATTCCCTCTGGAGCTACGCCGCCCATGCTCTGAACTGCCTGCACTGTCTTTAATTCGAATGCTGGCAGTACTCGCGAATCTTGAAAAAGTAGCTCGCGCTTATGGGTATACTGGGAGAGGATCGTCTTAGCAAAGGGATGTACGACTAGCACCTTTTTACCCTCAAGATGCTGAGTCCACGGATTAGCAGAATCGTCAAAAGGCTCTATATTATGAATATTCACGCGGGGCATCTCATCATGAGGGAAAATAAGCTTTTCATACATAAGCCATGAAGCTAAGATATCCAGATCCTTAGCAGACTCTAGCATGAGTTCACAGAAACGCTCAGCTAGAGCGAGATTCTGCGGGAAAAAGCCTGCATTGAGCCCCAGATAGCGTATGGAATCGTGACTCCAGTTCGGGAAATCGGCTCGACCGCGAATATACTCCCATGGCTTGAAGCCATCGCGGTGCGCCAGATACCAAGCGATACATTCTAGCTCTACAAAACCGAAACGAGCGATCATGCAAGGCTTCCCAGAAGCGATAGCCTCATTGAGCAAGCGCGGTGACTCGTCAGCATTCCACGCGACACCCGAACTAGGGATATGCGAGAGATGGCGCTTCTTGAAATAGACGCGCCTTGCTATTCTAAATAAGGTTCGAATGACAGGATTCATGATTTCACTCCATATTAGCAATGGTATACTTCCGTGTCAAGGCAGGGGAGCTTCGGGGCAGGCTCTATCTATGCTACACAGCAGCATCTTTTACCAGCCGATCCTGCTTGTAGAAAAAAGGAAGGGGAGGAGTGAGCCATGCTCTCTCCTCCCCCTTCTTTCTTTAAATGGATAGGCTCGATGCCTCTAGCCAGCTTAGGCAGCATCCGCGCGGCGACGACGGCGCATAGCAGCGGCTGGGATGAGGATGAGGATGAGTGCTGCACTGCTGGGCTCAGGGATGCCTGTGTAACCCATGGCGTGTAGCATGTTTAGCTCCGACAACGAGAGTTCGCGCTTGATGACACCATCTGCTAGCGCAAAGTTCATCAGTGCATCAGGATCACTCTCTTTAGAAATGTGCGAGATGCTAGAGCCTGGCGCGTAAGTACTGGGGTTATAAATATTAATCCCATTTGCTGGATCTCCGAGCGCGACATTCATCCCTAGGGTGAGTTCCGTAGGGTCGTTGTTCGTCAGGTTCTGGAGTATCATGGTATCAAAACTCGTGAGGTTATAGACGGGATTACCATCTTTATCTATGACATTCACTTCACTATACACGGGATCACCGTGTTCATCAGTACCTGTTTGCACTGATCTAGTACGAGTGGAAAGTGTGAGTTCTCCGGCCGCTGTGCCTTTGAACAGGTAAGAGCCAAATCCCATGCCATGCGTGATCTCATGAAGGAGTACGCTGTGGAAGTCTGTTTTCTCGCCTGTGTCAAGCCCTGATCCGTAGTAGAAATCCTGAGTACGATTAAAATCAATGGTGAAATCAGTCGTACCTAGTAAGGGTTTGTTATGCAATAGCCTTGCCTCTGAAGTATACAAGGTGTTATATGTAAGACCGTTACTGCTATTCGTGTAAGGCTTATAGCTCTCTGCGGATAAACCGTCTGCGTCTCCTCCACCTATAATCAGGTTAGAAGATGCTACTCCGAGTACTCCAGTACCGAGTGTATCGAAGTCGATGCTGAAATTGATTCTATTAAAAATGCTCAAGGAATGATTAGGACTCAGCAGATCTTGATAGTAATCAATAGAGGCCATGGTGGCAGCGACGACGCCATCAATATCGACTGTGCTACCCCACGTGTCCGTGTTGTCCAGCTTCACGACGAAAAAGTCATTTGATACTGTCTGCTTCGCTGCATCATAGTCTGCGGCCAAGGTGATGCCACAGAGGAGAGTTAATAGTGTGCTTGCAAGTTTCATGATAGATAAACAGTAGCAAATATGGAGCGACGTGTCAACAGTTGTTATCTCATAATGGGCACTTTGTATGCTATGAGAATGATCATTTTCAGCATCCAGTATAAAAAATAACCGCTTCCTCTGCAAATCGCTTATTTATAAATTTTACCAAGTGTGACCTTGAAAACATTGAAAGACTCATGGTTTAATATATGTAAAATGCTTAGTGCAAGTAAAATGGTAAGAAAAATGCAGTTAAGCTTGTACGATTTCTTTTAATTTAGCGCCTATGGGACGCCCTCCCTGCACCCTGCCTAAGAGCGCGCTGTTAGGAATCTATCTCACGCTCTCGCGCAGGGTGTCGGTCAGTTTTCTATTCTCGACCTCCTACGCGAAACGCACGCCCCCCTCCATCACCACATTCTACCCCCTCGTCACTTTTTTCTTTGCTTTGGGCCTGTCGCTCCGCTAAAATAGGTAATTGCCTATGTCCTATCAGAAGCTAAAGCCTCTCTGCATCCGAGCCGCAGTGTGTCTATTACTCTCGCTTAGCCTACCATCCCTGCTAGCGACAGTAAACATCGTCTGGCACATCGCCCCACAGCTCTATGCAGGAGCGTGCGTCAGCTTGTATTTATTCTTCGAAATAAGCCTCTTTCTATTCCAGAGAAAACGCTACTTTACCTATATACTCAGCCTCGGACTCATCTACCTCGCCTTCTCTAACCTAGCAGGCATACTCGCCTACCTCGAATTAAACTCCCCCTATGATCACCTGCTACGCATGCAGAAACTACGCGTGAACTATGTACTCAATACCATGCTACGCGTCGTGGTCGGCTCGAGCATCATCTACCACCTCTTTGCACTAAGACGCGAGCGACAACTCATGGCAGAAGCGAAACTAAAAGCCGAACTCGCTATGCTAAAATCGCAGATCACCCCCCACTTCTTTTTTAACAGCCTGAACTCCATCTACAGCCTGACACTGGCAAAGAGTGATAAAGCCCCTGAAGCCATCATCACCCTCTCCGACATGATGCGCTACGTACTCACCGACGCGAAGCAAGACTGGATCAGCATAGAACAAGAAATAGCCTACCTCAGCCGCTATGTCGAACTACAGCAACTACGACTCCCGAGAAAAACAACACTAGACTACCAAGTCGAAGTAGAAGGTCAGTACCAGATCCCCCCCATGCTGCTAGTCACCTTCTTCGAAAACGCCTTTAAATACGGCAGCAGCGCGCAGAAAGAAGCCACGATCCACATCCATCTGAGCATCGAAAACCACACCCTCCGCCTCAGCACGCACAACGCAATCGTGACCGAGAAAAAGCCAGAAAACAGCACTGGAAACGGCATCGCCGGCGCACGACGCAGACTAGAACTCATCTACCCCCATCGCCATGAACTCAAGTGCAGCGAAAAACATGGCTACTACCAAGTCGAACTCCACATCCAACTAGTATGAAAAAAATAACCTGCCTAGCCGTCGACGACGAGCCACTCGCCCTCGACGTGATAAAAACCTTTTGCAGCCGCATCCCAGAGCTCGAACTACACAGCCTCAACAGCCCCGTAGAAGCCATGCAGCACTTAGAAAAAAACAACGTCGACCTCCTCTTTCTAGACATCAACATGCCCGAAATGATGGGATTAGAAATAGCAGCCAGCATCGGCACCCTCCCCTACATCATCTTCACAACCGCCTACGCGGAATACGCCGTCGAAAGCTATGAGTACAACACAGTAGGTTACCTCCTCAAACCCTACAACTTTGAACGCTTTGAAAAAGCAGTACACAAAGCCATGAACCTCCTCATAGAGCTGAAAAAAGAAAGCAGCATCTCCGTAAAAGTCGACTACCGACACACCATGATCCCGACAGAGAAAATCATCTATATCGAAGCCATGGGGAACTATATTAAAATACACACAACTACAGGCAGCTACCTCCCCCAGATGACCATGAAAGACATAGAATCACAGCTAAATGCACCTCACATCATACGCATCCATCGCTCCTACATCATCAACACAAAGTGCATAGACTCCTACCAGCGGCGAGAAGTCACCGTTAAGGGAGTAGAACTCCCCATAGGAAAATCCTACCTACACGTCCTCGACTCCATCCACTAAACAATTCTCATCATGAAAAAAAGCCACGCACTCACCAGTATCATCTGCTCGACACTCTGCTGCACAGCCCTCATCTCCTGTGAACCCTCAAGCATGGGCGGAGAAGGAGGCAGGAAAAGAGAAAAAATCATCGAAATATTCGACCGCGACGGCGACGGAAAGCTCAGCGAAGAAGAACGCGCCACAGCGCGCAAGGCGCGCGAGAGAATGCAGCAAGAAGGCGGCGCGCCACAACAGATGGGCAAAGCAGCAGGAGCGCGACTCACAGAAGAGCAGAGAGAACGCGTACGTGAGCGATTCGACAAAGATGGCGATGGAACACTCAATGAAGAAGAACGCGCTGCCGCGAAACGCGCCCTGATGAAACGTCGACAAGCCCAAGAAAAATAGAAAAACGTCACTCATCATGAATATGTTAAAGGAACGTATTTTATATATGAGTAACGCAATCCCATAAGCAACACCTAAATGGATTTTTAAGGATCACTGCCCTTAAACAGGATGCAAGGACGGCGTCCTTGCTGGGAGTGTGAGGGCAAAGCCCTCGCGGAAAAGTTGTGCTCACAGAGCACAGCCGCGTCAGTTTCATCATAGCCTGAAGTCACACGCGCCCGCCTTACAAACCCAGCATCGTGTCCACCCCCGAAACTGACGCTCTCCTCACCGCGCGCGACAGCGCGACTGTTATCTTCCGTGGATAACGCGACAGCGTTCGACCAGAGAAAACACGAAAACAAGCCTAGAAGCTACCCAAGAGTCATGCATATCCTCTGGTATGCTTGACGAGCCGTGATTAAGGAAACGAGATTCACACACATCCTCAAAACAAAGCTCAATTGCTTCTTTCGGGTGACGCAATGACGAAGTTAAGAAAAAAAGGTTCCCTTCATCACCACATATAAAGCCCTCGTCACTTGGGGCTTTTTTTTGTACCTATTATCCCTATACTGCAATCAAGCCCCACCAGCAAAGAAACAAACATAGGGGAAAAATAAAACAATAGAAAAAAACACAACATGAACAAAACACACATCATCGCCACCCTCCTACTCAGCACAGTCTGCGCCTCATCCCTCATCGCAGACACTGTAAACAAACCCACCCCCATCGACCGTGGTAAAAACTTCACAGCAGAACAACGCGGAAAAATGCTCAAGAAATTCGACCGCGACCGCAACGGGAAAATCGACGGAAAAGGAAAAGTCGCTGCAAAAAAAGCCCTCAAAGGACGCAAAGCAGGAAAACGCTAAGCTAAACGAATTATTAAGCATTATCCATCAAACATCAACCAACAAAACCACGAACATGACTACATACCCACGCATCACATTACTCGTCCTCGCAGTATTACTAGCCACCCCTCTGATGGCACAGAACAGCCCCTATGGTGACAACAAACCCACCGCACAGAATCGAGGGAAAAACCTCACCGAAGAACAGCGCAAGAAAATACTCAAGAAGTTTGACAAAGACAGAGACGGCAAACTAAATGAACAAGAAAGCGCAGCAGCTAAAGCCAGCCTACGCGCGAAGAAAGGAAGCATCTAGAATAAAGGGCATCTTGCGAAATTAGTCCATCCAGAAAGGAGATATCGAAAATGCGCGAAACAGCACGCCTTTTGCTGCTAATTTCGCAAGGTTCCCTAGAGGCAGGTTCTCGCAATTAGTTTTTTGAACCAATTTATTTGGAATGAACCTGCACTTTATTCTATGCAGCTTTCAAAATTTTGATTATGGATGCTTTTTTATCGAAATTTCCTCATTATTGCGAGCTAAATGCCCCCATTTTGCCTTTATTTTAGAACTGAGGACACAATGCGCCTGTTCTACATAAAAAACTAAAGCGTCTCATATTATATACCAGACTTACTAACAATGCTTTAATTTTGCATCTTCGTAATCCTATACTGCGTACCTTATCTCCCCTCATATGCTTAATAATGCCAAATACATGCTCTATGCGGCACCGCTTTGAGCAAATCAACTTATTGTATTGCTTCTGCGCCTCCGTCAACTCTTCTCCTCTTTTGCGCTTTAAGGGATGAAGTAATTTTATGCCTTTCTTTTTAAAGCTCTTACGTTGAGGTTCGCAAGCGTAGGCACTGTCTGCTA
>CAYJJD010000047.1:0-25903 GCA_964370425.1 uncultured Akkermansia sp.
GGCTCATTGGGGATTTTCACCCCAGCGACTACGCCATGTCTGGCGTACCGAAAAAGCCCTTTGCGCAGGAGTGCAAAGGGCTTTTTCGTATTTAATAAAAATGAGTTTCTATTGATTTTGCTTCAAGAAATTCAGCGAACCGTTCAAGGCATAGAGCGGACGACTTGAGGCAGCCCCTTCGTTGTAGACGGAAGCAGCCCCGAGTTCAACCTGATAATAAGTAGAAGGCTCAGTCAGGATGAGCACATAAGTATCATAAGGAGCTGTAGTGGATGAGTTCAGGGATTTAGGAACATCAATCGTAATCGTAACGGAGTTCTCGTCATTATAAACGTAGCTATAAGATGTTTGTAGCACATCGTCATCACTGTATGCGATATTCACAGTACTATCATTAATAAACTCGATTAACTCGATATTCTGGTCATAGATCCCCGCAGGTGGTTCACCCTCCATCATGATAGGACCACGCAGCTCATAGCCGACAATTTCAGCGACAGTCTCAGGGAGCACGGGGATGGTGTGGCTCAGATCTTCTTCTGAATCACTGCTGCCACCACAGGATGATAGAATCAGGGCGGGGATGCACGCGAGGCTGAGACAGCCTGCTACATACAGGGTAGTACGGAATTTTGTTATCATAACTGCATTTTTAATAGCATAATTTCTCCATGAGGTCAAGTAGGCGGGTCCATCATGACACATGATGACAAAATCAGGACTCGTCCGTCGCGCACAGCTCTTCTTCGGCACCTTCGGCGAAGAGCTCATAAGCGATAGAATCGACGATCTCTACCTCCGCAAACTCACCGACAGGAAGCGCCGGATCGACATGGATAGAGCCATCGACATCAGGAGCATCCCATGCGGCGCGTGCGACACCGGGGCTATCGACGAGCACACGCAGTGTCTTCCCGACGGCGGCCTGCCCTATCTCATCGGCGATGGTGGACTGGAGCATATTCAGCGCGTTCACACGTCGCTGCTTCGTGGCGTGATGCACCTGATGAGGCATCTTCGCCGCCAGTGAGCCTTCTTCACGAGAATAGGAGAAGACTCCAGCGCGCTCAAAGCGGTATTCGCGCAGGAAATCCATGAGCTCCACATGCTGCTCCTCCGTCTCGCCGGGGAGACCACTGATGAAGGTCGTGCGTATGCCTATGCCCGCGACGCGCTCGCGCATCTTCGTGATGAGGTCACGGATGTAATCACCATCTGTCTCACGGCGCATGGACTTCAGAAGATCGTCAGAGATATGCTGTAGGGGGATGTCCACGTACTTCACCACCTTTTCACAGGTCGCGAAGGCGTCGATGAGCTCATCGCTCCAGTGGGCTGGGTGGGTGTAGAGGACGCGTATCCAGAAGTCACCTTCGATGGCATTAAGCTCGTGCAGCAGGGTGGCGAGGGAGTCACCCTGCGTGGAGTCCACGCCGCTGGTCTTGCTCGCCTTCTTCTTCCACTTATCCATGCCGAAGTAGGTGGTATCCTGAGCGATGAGGTTAATCTCCTTGACCCCCTGCTCGATGAGTTTACGCGCTTCGCGCACGACGCTGCTCTGAGGGCGGCTGCGGTGACCACCGCGTATGCGAGGGATGACGCAGAAGCCGCAGGCGTGGTTACAGCCCTCGGATATCTTCACATAGGTGAAGCTCTTTTCGGTCAGACGGTAGCGCGTCGTTGTAAAGTCGGGGATGAGCTTTGAGCTCGGTGTGGAGTAGATACGCTTCGCCGTCCCTGCGAACAGAGCCTTCGCGATGTCGCCCACTTCGAGGATGAGATCCAGCCCCATGAACACATCGACTTCGGGCAGACTCTCCGTCAGGTCAGAGGCATAGCGCTGCGACAGGCAGCCTGCGACGATGATCTTCTGAGCCATAGGGCTCTCGCCATGATCACGCGCACGCCCTGCGGCGATGATGGTGTCGATGGCTTCCTGCTTCGCAGGGTCGATGAAGGCGCAGGTATTGATGATGAGCAGATCGGCCTCTGCTGATTCTACCTTCGGACCGAAGCCAGCGTCAAGCAGCTGACCCACGATGAGTTCTGAGTCCACTAGATTCTTCGAACAGCCTAGAGAAATGAGTGCAAAGGAATACGACATGCCCTCTTATAACACAGCGACAGCGTTGCGAAAAGTCCAAATCGTGCGACAGCTCGCGAGAATAGAAGAAAGCGTCATACGGGATGGGGCTTGCACTGGGCGTACGAACATGCTAGAATACAATCCATGTCTGATACAGAACACACAAAACAAGTCATGTCCTACCTCATCGGTTTCCGTCTTGGTAGTCAGGTACTCCCCCAGATGCTCCCCGCTATCAAGGAGAGCGATATAGACCTCGCGAAGATCGCTAAGGGTATCGCCGAGGGTCTGACAGGTGAGATCGATATGAGCCTTCAGAACGAAGATGTAGAAAGCATTCAGAAAGAGTTCCTCGGCATGCTCCAAGCACGCGAGCAGGAGAAGGGTAGCAAGAACCTCGAACTCGGCAAGATTTATCTGGAACAAAATGGCGCACGCCCCGAAGTAACCACAGCTCCTAGCGGTCTCCAGTACGAAGTCCTCAGCGAAGGCAGCGACAAGAAGTACGATCCAGAGATCCACGGTGATGCTCCTACAGCGAAGGTCATGTACAAGGGTATGCTCATCGACGGCACGGTCTTCGACCAGTCTGAGAGCCCAGCTGAGTTTGGCGTACGTCAGGTCATCCCCGGCTTCACAGAAGCTCTTCTGAACATGCCTATCGGTGCGAAGTGGCGCGTGACCATTCCTTCAGACCTCGCCTACGGGGCTCAGGGACCTGGTCCAATTGGTCCGAACTCCACGCTCGTATTCGAGCTTGAGCTCCTCGGTCTCGAAGGCTAAACCTCCTTTTTTAACGTTCTAGCGATCACGGTCGCTAGAACGTTTTTTCCTCATTAACGGATCATGAAGTTTAAATCAGTCATCCCCTCTATCCTGCGTCTAGGTGTGGTGATCCTGCTTCTCGCGGGAGGGCTCGCCCTACTCGACCGTTTCTACTTATCCGCGACGCAGAAGAGCAGCTGCGTGCAAGCCGACCTCCCCGAGGGCGAGATGTGCATGGAGAGCATCATTAAGGACTGGGGGGCGCGCGTCGTCTGGGTGGACACGCGGCATGACAATGATTTCATGATCAACCACCTCATCTTCCCCGATAACCGCATGTTCCACATCCAGCCTGGGGTGAAGATGCAGTCGCAGTTCGATGCGGCACTGACGCGACTCTATGATGCACAGGAGAAAAACGAATGCGTCGTCGTCTTTTGCAAGAAGGGCTGCGAGTCATCCACGGAGGTGGCACAGTATCTCCGAGCATCTGGCATGGTCGATGCGCCCGTCTACGTCCTCCACGGCGGCTGGGACGCCCTCCTCGATGCAGGAATAGCGCAGAAATAAAAGTGAACACTCTGCCTTAGCTCTGCTGCCGTAGATGGAAAAAACCCTTGTCTAATGGGAATTAAGCTGCTACAATGAGCGCGTGAAAGATAAGGGGAAAAAGAGTGTACTGCACTATATTTTTTACTTGCTTCTAGTTATGGGCTTAGGAGGAGGTGTGATTCTGTTTTTTGCCTCACCAGCCGAGAAGGATGAAGCTGCTAAGGAAGCCGCGGCTCAGTCACATGCCTTTCTCAGCGAAAAGCGCCATCTTCCAGCAGGTCTGTACCTTCTGCGCAGCGAGGATATGGTGCGTGTCCCCCTGATTGACGGTTTCCAATCCCCCTTGGGCAGCGAATCAGGAGCTTTTACTTATAGTACCCATACCTACGATGTAAAAGATAGACGTGGAAGCAGACATGTAGGCGAGGATCTCAATGGCATAGGCGGCGCGAATACAGATCTAGGCATGTCCGTGTATGCGGCCGCGCGAGGCTTAGTCGTCTATCAGGGCACTCCTTCCGAGCAATCGGGGCTTGTCATCATACTCGCACACCGCTTGCCCGATGGTCGCATGGTACAGAGCCTTTATTCGCATCTAGAATCCGAGCTCGTGAGAGTGGGAGAGATCGTGGCGCGAGGTGAGCTCATAGGCACGCTAGGCTCTAGTGCTGATCGTCGCTTCGCGCACCTGCATTTTGAGCTCATGGAGTCGCTGGCGATGGAGGCTGCCAAGCCTGAGTATCACCTACTATCTACGATGAATAGGCTGAATCCACGCTTACTTTTTCAGCAATATCCTGCCCCGACGCATCCCGATGTGTTCGCGAAGGTGAACCGTATTTTCCGACAAGAGGCGCAGTCTAGCAGCCCTCAAGCCACACCCCAGCTCCCAGAGGGGAGTGTTCTCGTTAATCCAAGTCAATTTTTACCCACTGAGTCATGAAGACCTCCATTATTTCTTATACCCTAGTTTTTGCCGTCGTCGCCACTGGCTGCTACGCGCTGTATCGTTACTTTTCCATCGCAACAATCACGGATACCACTACTATCACTCTCAATACCATACCTGCGAGAGAAGAGCCGAAACCTGCGAATCCAGCGGAAGCTGCGAAAGCTGCGGACAGTAAATCCACGATCCCTGCGGGTACGGAAGATGCAGGTACTGACACGGGCCTTGGCGACACAGGGAGCGAAATGGGAGAGGGATCTGGTCTCAGTACCCCCGATACGACACTCGAAGAAGAAGCGAAGGAAGAGCAGTTCACACTGCCTCAGGTCTTCGGACGTAAGGGCGGCGAGGAGTTCGCGCGCGTGCTTCGCGAAATCGCACAGCGAAAAGATAAGAAAGCAGCCCTCACCCTGATGACGCGCGAGGGCTGGATGACGGTCGATCAAGCAAAGGTGCTGCTCGACTGGTACCTCAGCACCGATGCTGAGACTGATAAGGTGACTCTCACACCCATAGGTACCCTCCTGAAAGGTGATGAAAATCTCGCACGCTTCCGCTTAGAAGTCCCCAGCGGCAAGCAGCTCATCATCGACTTCCTGCCACCGACAAATGCCGCAGCCCCTTGGACACTCTCCGACCTGAAAGCAGCAGTACCCAGCGAGGAGCAGGAAGTGGAAAAATCCGACTCCATCCTCGTGGTCGAAAGCTTCGTGAACGCAGTGCGCGAAGGCGATATGACAAAGGCTCGCCAGCTCATCACAGGAAAGGAAGTCACGGACGCGAGCATCGCAGGTCTGTGCATGGTCTTCACCGAAGGCGGCTACAAGCTGCGTGATACTGCCCCCATACGCGCGAGCTTCGAAGCAAATGGACGCGCCGCTTATCTGGTATACCTGACTGGAGGAGAAGGAAACAGCCCCGCGAATGTAGGACTAGAACTCTCCCAATCGGAAAGTGGAGCATGGACGATTGCGAATGTGTCCCTCGACTCTCTCTTAGAAAGCTATGAAGAGAGTGCTGACGCGGAAGGCGGTCGCTACTTCCCCATCGTGAAAGACCCACAAGGCGGAGTCTCACTCGCTCTCTTCTTCGCCTTCGACGACTCCAGCCTCACCCCTCGCTCGCAGCGTCAGCTAAAGATCGTCGCCGACCTGCTGACGAAGAGTCAGCGTAAGCTTGATATCTCGGGGCATACTGATGATGTGGGTTCTGCTCGTTATAACAAGGCACTGTCACTTCAGCGCGCCACCGCCGTCATGAAGGCACTCGTCGAATACGGAGTCTCTCCAGGTCAGATCACCATGAAGGGCATGGGGAAATCCCAGCCACGCCGTCACTACAAGCGTGGAGATGACAAGGAGCATATTGATGCTGTGCGTGCAGAGAACCGTCGTGCGGAGATCTATCTCGACTTTGAGTAATGTCTACGAAGCGTACCACTCTCGACTGGAGTGCGGCGAGCTTTCGCCCTGCTGCGCGCTGCGACTATGCGGCGGAGCTAAATGAAGAGCAGCATGCCGCTGTCACGACCACGGCGCGCCACGCCCTCGTCATCGCAGGAGCAGGCAGTGGGAAGACACGCACGCTGACTTACCGCGTCGCGTGGCTGCTAGACTCAGGAGTCGCGCCATGGCGCATTATGCTGCTAACCTTCACGAATAAAGCGTCGAAGGAAATGATAGCCCGCGTGCAGGAACTCACAGGGGGGAATGCACGCCAGATCTGGGGTGGCACATTCCACTCGATCGCAAACCGCATCCTGCGTCGCCACGCCGATATGCTCGGCTACACGGCGGGCTTCAGCATCCTTGATGGCGACGACCAGAGTGCCCTGATGAAGAATATCGTCAAGCAGCACGCACCAAAAGATAGTGCAAAGGATAGTAAGAAGAAAAAGCTCTTCCCAAAAGCCAGCGTTCTACTCTCCCTACACAGCCTCGCGGCGAATACAGGGCGCAGCTGGCAGGACGTGCTCTTCGACGAATACCCCCATCTCGATGTCTACATCCAAGAGCTCGAACTCATCTACGACAGCTACGCCAAGCGCAAGCGCGAAGCCCAGTCCATGGATTTCGATGATTTACTGCTCAACGTTGTGCGTCTCTTAGAAGACAATCCATCACTCTGTCAGGAATACCAGAAACAGTTCGCCCACATCCTCGTCGATGAGTATCAGGATACGAATCTCCCGCAGTCGCGCATGATAGCCCTGCTCGGAGGAGGGGACGATAGCTCCCTCATGGTCGTCGGTGACGATGCGCAGAGCATCTACTCGTGGCGAGGGGCCGATGTCGAGCATATCTTCCGCTTCGAGCAGGAATACCCCGACGCGGTGCTGTATAAGATAGAGACAAACTACCGTAGCGTACCCGCCATCCTCGAAGTGTCGAATGCCGCCATCGCGCTGAACACACGCCAGTATGCGAAAGAACTACGCTCACACCGCCCATCAGAAGGATTCTTACCTGCCGTCGTCCCTGTGCCTGACAAGAAAATGGAAGCCAGCTTCGTCGCGCGCCGAATTGATGAGATCATAGGTGAAGGCGAGATCAAGGGGAAGGAAATCGCCATCCTCTACCGTGCCCATTTCCACAGCATGGACATACAGATGGAGCTGACGCGCCAGCATCTACCCTTCCGCATCACCAGCGGGCTACGCTTCTTCGAGCAGGCTCATGTGAAAGACCTCGTCGCCTTCATGCGCCTCATGGGGAATCCCTTTGATGAGACCGCACTCACGCGCATCCTGCTCATGTTCCCGCGCGTTGGGACTGCCACCGCGCAGAAAATCCAGCAGAACTGGTTTAGCCAGCTCCACGCACTGCAAGCCCAGACCCTACGCGGACAATTCGTAGAAAACATGGAAAGACTCGCAGGAGTCACCCCAGCACTGCGCCCCCACTGGATGGAGTTCCTACAAGTCATGGATGAGATCGCCCAGCTAGCGAGAGGAGAAGGCGAGAGCTTCGACCCCAGCCAGCTCATCGCACGCCTCACGGCACACCTGCTCCCCTACCTACGCGCGAGCTATGAGAATGCGGACGACAGACTCGATGATCTGAACCAGATATCCCAAGTCGCCCCAGAAGCCGCGACACTCGACGACTTCCTCGCTGAAATCACCCTACTGAGCCAGCTCGACGCGAAGAACCAAGACGAAGAAGGAGACAACGATGACTGCGTGACCCTGAGCACCATCCATCAGGCGAAGGGCTTAGAATGGAAGGTCGTCTTCGTCCTCTCCCTCTCAGATGGGCTCTTCCCGCATCGCAAGATACTGGAGCGCGGTGACCTCACAGGCATGGAAGAAGAGACACGCCTCTTCTACGTCGCCGTGACACGTGCGGAAGACCAGCTCTACCTGCTCTACCCGCGCTACAGTGGTGGCTATGATGGGCAGTACTGCCCACCCTCACGCTTCCTGACCAGTCTACCTAGCGAGATGCTCGAAGCGTGGGACATGTTCTCCTGATTCCTTGACATTTCCCACCATTAAGCTTACTATAATTCCAACATGCTTTCCAAACGCATCATCCCCTGTCTCGATGTGACGAACGGCCGAGTCGTCAAAGGTACAAACTTTGTCCAATTACGCGACGCTGGCGACCCAGTCGAGTGCGCTATCGCCTATGATAAACAGCAGGCGGATGAGCTCGTCTTCCTCGACATCACCGCATCCAGTGACGGCAGAGCCACCATGGTAGATGTCGTACGCCGCACAGCGGCTCAGTGCTTCATGCCTCTGACCGTGGGGGGTGGCATACGAGCCGTCGAAGACATGCGACAGATGCTACTCGCAGGCGCGGATAAGGTCTCGACAAACACAGCGGCCATACACCGCCCTGAGCTCATTAGCGAAGGCGCAAACGCCTTTGGCAGCCAGTGCGTCGTCGTCGCGATAGACGCGAAGAGGTGGAGTGATGACCAGTGGAAAGTCTCGACACATGGTGGACGACAGTTCGTCGATCTCGATGCCGTCGAATGGGCTCGCGAGGTGGAACGCCTCGGAGCTGGAGAAATCCTGCTGACCAGCATGGATGCCGATGGAGCGAAGACAGGCTACGATATAGAACTGACACAACGCGTGAGCGAAGCGGTGAAAATACCAGTGATCGCGAGTGGCGGCGCAGGGAATCTCGAACATATGGTCGATGTACTCCAGCGCGGACGCGCCGATGCGGTACTCGCCGCCTCTATCTTCCACTTCGGAGAGTACACCGTGGCACAGGCGAAGGAATACTTCGCCCAGCAGGGAATACCTGTACGCCCCATGGTGTAAGGCACCCCATAAGCGACACCTAAATGGGAGTCAAAAATATTTCTCTCGAGAGACGCAATGACGAAGTTAGGAAAGAAACAGCTTTCAGCACTTCGCTGGCTTCAGCTTCGGCAAGAACACCGCTATACAGCCGAGCAGCGGCGTAAGCCCGCATATCGTCATCATGCTCATGAGCCCGAATCGGTCGATGAGCGCACCGATTAGCCCTGAGCATAGACCACTTATCCCAAAGGCTATGCCGAAGAATAAGCCCGAGACGAGGCTCAGTCGTCCAGGTAATAACTCCTGAGCATACACAACGATAGCTGGGAAGGCCGAGGATATCATCATGCTGCCGCAGAAGCTCAGCATGAGCCCACCCCACAGCCCCGCATGCGGTGCGAGTGCGGCGAAGGGTGCCGCGCCTAAGATGGAGAACCAGATGATCCTGTCGCGTCCCCACTTATCGCCCATAGGGCCTCCAGCCAGCGTGCCTATCGCGCAGCCTGCGAGGAAGACGAAGAGGGAAAGCTGTGCTGCCGACACACTCAGCCCATACTCCTCCATGAGGTAGAAGGTGTAGTAGCTGCGCATGTTTTCCATGTAGCAGAACTTGGAGAAGATCAGCAGCATGAGCAGCCCCATCACCCAGCTCGTGCGTGCGGTGCTCAGCGGCTTTGCGGGCATTTCGCGCTTACCTAGCGCATCGAGTTTTACAGGACTCTTCGGTATACCCTTCAACCAGCGGGCTATATTGAAGGCGACGAAGTAACCGAGTATGCAGAAGACGAGCCCGTAGTGCAGATCCGTGCGCGTGCTAATCACGAGAGCCATGAGCAGAGGCCCGATGGATGTACCGAGGTTACCACCGACTTGGAAGATAGCCTGCGCGGTGCTGCGTTTCCCCTGTGCTGCGAGATGCGCCATGCGTGAGCCCTCGGGGTGGAAGAGTGATGATCCTACGCCAAAGAGCATCACCGCGATGATCACCGCGATAAAACTAGAGGCAGAAGAGAGCAGGAACAGCCCTATACTCGCCGTCGTCATGCAGATGAAGAGGTGGTAAGGCCATGGTCTCTTGTCGAGAAAGTAGCCGAAGAGGGGCTGTAGGAGCGAGGCGGTCGCTTGGTACGCCATGGTGATGAGACCGATCTGTGCGTAGGACAGCTGCAAGTCCTCCTTGATAAGAGGGTAGCAAGCCACGACGAGGGATTGCAGCACGTCGTTGAGGCAGTGTGCCAGTCCCAGCATGATGAGGATGGCAAGTTGTGGGTGTCGGTTCATCGTGAAAGTTTCTCTTTTCTATGGCAAGCGGGCGGGATGATAAACGCCCCCCCTATCAGAGTCAAGAAAAATGAATGAACCGTTTTCATAGTCTTCCTAGTCTTTCTTGAGAATTATTTGATTGACATTCTGGCCATTTATGGTTGAATTAATATTCAACCTTCTCTGTGAACGGGTGCTTTGTCGCCACATGGCAACACCCGACACGACGAAAAGACGATACACGATAACATAATCTCTTCATTATGAAACTCAAACTGAATAAAAACTTACGCAGGGCTCTCTGTACCGCTGTGTTATCACTTACTACATGGACGACGACGGTAGGCTCAGCCACCCTTGTCGCGTCTCAGCTCCTCTCCTCTCAGGCGATGGCGGCTGATGTTTCCTTCACTGGCTCAGCAGATGAGAATGCTCCATCTGAGTTCCAGTGGAATGCTGATGCTGCCTTTGGCGGTAATACCTTCGCGGCTGGTGATAATACCAGCTTCACGGGCTACACAGATGCGACGCTTAGCGCGGGCACGACAGTGGGCACGCTCAGTGTCACTGACGGAGCATTGGATATTGCTACAGCAGGTAATGCGCTCAGCTTAGGTGATGTGAATGGCGCAGGCTCGCTTACGCTCGATGGAGCTACTTCTATTACGGGTGATGTCAACTTCACAGGCGATCTCGTCATCGCCAGTGGCACGACCACCTTTGGTACTAATCAGGATCATACCAAGAATATCGAAGCCTCTTCGATCCAAATTAATTCTGGCGCAGAGATGCATATCGGGCACACTGCGGCTGATTGGAGTGATTCCACGGCAATGATTCTCAACGGCGGTACGCTCCATAGTCTTGATATGGGGCTTAATTCGAATGGCGGTGTTCAGTTCGGCGAGCTTAGCGTCTTAGCAGAGAGTACCATCTCTCATAAGTGGAATGGTGTGTGGTCCTTCACCTCGCTGACGGGCGACGGTAATATTAATTTTAATACAGGTACGCTAGGCGGAGGCGAGGCTGGTGAGCTACGATTCGCAGGAGTGACGGACTATAACGGCACGATTATCGGTGGAAACGGAAATGGTGATGATTATATTCGCATCTCAGGCGTAGTCAATCAATCGGCTGGCAAGACCTTGGCCGTGACGGGAAGCATTCCCACATCACTAGATAGCGTTACTTTCAAGGGCGAGGGTGCGGCAAACTTCGGCGCGGTCAATCTCTCAGGCTCTAATACCCAAGAATCAGGCACAGTTACCATGGGTACTGTGACCTTTGAATCGGCTGATGCCTCGCTGAATGCACTGGGCGGCACGACGATTCTCAGCCACACAAGCTACTCAGGAAGTGGCACGATTAGCGCAGGTGCTGCAGAGATGCAGTTTAGCGCGGCGAGCGATGTCACTGTCTCCACAACAGGCTTCCAGCTGGGTGCTCATGGTGGCACAGCGGGGACAGCCGAAGCACCCCTCATCACGACGGTGAACGTAGGTGCTAAGACCGTGAGCATCACGAGCTCCATCACCGATGTAGCAGGAAGCGTCGGCGGGATGACCATCGACGGCACAGGCACGCTCTCCCTCTCGGGTAATAACACATTCTCTGGCGGCGTGACGGTGAATAGCGGCGCGCTGAATCTCGCGCGTCACAATGCCGCAGGTACAGGCACGATCTCTGTAGGAGGCGGTGCTCTGAATATGAATGGTCTAGCTGTGGCTAACACGGTGAACTATAGCGCAGGTACGATTTCTGGTACAGCTGCCTTTGCGGGCACGCTGAATGTGAATGCGGGTACACTGGCTCTCGATGCTATTTCTGGCAGCGTGAATGTGGCTAGCGGTGCCGCTCTGACACTCTCTGGCACGTGGGACTTCACGAGCTCGATGAGTAATGCTGGTATGATTACCCTAGCAGATGATATCCTTATTGATCTCCAAGGTATTAATTTCGCGCAATCGGGAGATTCCTACAGTCTGACTCTCTTCACTGGGGCGACTGGTGACGCGGCACTGCTCGATAGCATTTTAGGCTCTGGTACTAATGTAGATCTCAGCAAGTTCACAGGACTTCAGACCTCCCAGCGTGAGTACAGCTACGCGGATGGTGTGCTCTCTTACACGACAACAGCGCAGAATCTCGTTCACGCCTCTGGTCCTTTGAGCTGGCAGGAGGGAACTTCCTTTGATGGTGGCTCTATTTTCGCTACAGGTGATAATGTGACTTTCACCGCTGGGGATATTACCGTTGCTAGCGATGTGGAGGCAGGAACTATCATCGCTGGTGGTGAGGTGAACTTCCTTCGCGGTGACGCGGATGCGACGGTTACGGCTGCCCTTGTCGATATTAATGGCATGACCACGATCGCCGATGGCGTGACGCTTCAAGCTGGTCTGATTAATGTGAATGAGGATGCCTCCTTGAGTGCCGCTTCTATCGGTACTTCTAATGTCATTCTTGATGCGGGTGCAAGCCTTGAGATCACGACAGCTCTAGCCACAGGTGCGAACGCTCTGAATAATATTAGCTCCACGGAGGCGAACTCCACGCTGAAGCTCTCTCTTTCTAGCGAAGGTTCTAGCGTCGAAGCTCTGAACTTCGGCGGTGCCTTGCACATCAACTCTGGTGTGTGGGATGCATCTGCCATCGACGTGAATGCCTTCACCAGCGCGAAGCTTCTCAATAGCTCCGTACTCGACATGTCAGCGGCGAATCTCGGTGGATCAGCCTCCATGACCTCTCTCTTGGGTGATGCGGACAGCATGATTAAGGCAGCCTTCTCCACGGATGCTGCGAATGGGACGAATATGCAGCTGGGTGCTGGATTCACAGGCTCGGTGGAAGTACTCACAGGCACAATCAGCGCGCGCTATTCTAATCTCGGAGGTGCATCGAAGCTGATTCTTAACAACGGCACAGGTCTCGTCTTTAACCAGTCGAACAACTCACACACCTTTAGCACCGATATTAGTCTGGCTGATGCGGCTACGGTGACGATGCGTGCATGGGGTGGCACAGGTACTCGCACGCTCTCGGGTGCGATCACAGGTGCAGCGAACACGGTCATCAACAAGACGGATGGCGGCACCATCGCGATGAGCGATCTGACAGGCTTCGCTGGTACGATTAACATTGCAGCGGGGACGCTGGAGGTGAACAGTAATGCGAACCTGAACTCGCTGACCATCGCTGGTGGTGCAGGTATCAGCATCGCTGCTAATATGACTGTCACAGCAGGTGCTGACAATGCACGTCATACGCGTGATTCCTCTGGAAGCATGACCGTCACCGTAGGCACAGGGGCGACTCTCACTGAGAATGTGTACTGGCGCATCGCTGGAGGCACATTTAACGTACAAGGTGGTGGTACCTACGTCATCGAAAACTTCCTAGGCACAGCCCTGAACGAGGGCAACACGACTCTCAATATCGCCACTGATACGACGCTGAAGGTCATGGGTGAGACCAATGAAACGAGAGCCGAGTATGCAGCAGGCTTCATGCTGGGGAACTGGAACGCAACTGGCAAGGTCAATGTGAATGGTACACTGGATCTCCATTCTGGTCTCTCGAACCAGAACGGCACAGGTGAGATTAACATCGGCACAGACGGTACGCTCATCCTACGCAAGGGTCTCTACGGCACAGCCGAGACGACGCAGCGCATGACGATTAATTCCGTCGCAGACGCGAAACTCCAACTGGGTAATCAGACCTCTAGCTCGGATACGATTAATACAAATATCGCCGCGGGGACGAATATCATCGCGATGGATGAGACAACAAACATCCTCAACACACTGCAAATCAGCGGCACAGGTAATGTGAATATCACGGCGACTGCCACGAATGCCACCGTCAATTTCGACGGAGCTATCTCCCATGTAGAAGTCGCTGAGGGGGCTACACCTCATAACACGGGCTTAGCCTTCTCTGGTACATCTGGTCAGACATTCAATCTGAATACAGCGAATAGCTACACAGGCGGCACGACGCTGTCGGGAGCTACCTTGTCGGTAAAGCATGTCTCCGCCCTAGGTGAAGGTGCTGTGACCATGGATAGCGGTACACTCCAGCTTAATGGACATGCGGTGACGAATGATGTGACAGCAGCGAGCGGCACACTCTCGGGCTTTGGGGCTTATGCTGGCACTCTGACAGTGAGCGGTGCTGTATCTGTCAGTGATCGAATCACAGGCTCGATGAGTATCACGAGCGCGGGTGCTCTGACGCTCGATGGTGTCTGGGATTATAGCGGAGCTATCACGAATGCAGGAGGCTCTCTGACACTAGCATCCGATCTGCAGCTCGACCTGACAGGTGCCACCTTCGCGGAATCAGCTGGGAAACACTCTCTAGAGCTGATGACAGGCACGGGCACGGCAAATGTGAGTAACTGGTTGACAGGAGCTAGCGACCTAAGCTCTATCCTAAAGGGTATTACTACAGTGGGTCGTACTTTCTCCTATGAGAACGGCGTGCTGAGCTACACGATAGACAGCAAGGCTCTCACTTATGAAGGCGGTAATAACTTCGTATGGGGAGTCGACACGACATTCACCACAGGCGGTGACTTCGCTCAGGGTGACACGGTGACCTTCTCGGGCTCGACGAAGGTAACTCTGTCAGAAAGTGTCTCTACGGCAGAGCTTGCTCTAGCGGCTTATGTAACGGTGAGTCTTACGACTGATACTGCGAACGACTTTGTACTGAATGCAGGTGCTCTCTCGCTTGGTGAATTTGCTTCGATGCAGGTCAACAGTTACGCCCTTGAGGCACTGAGCATCGATATGGCTACGAGAAGTTCATTGTTTGTCGATAGTATCGGCACAGCTGTCACAACTCTGGATGGCACAGCTCATCTACACTTAACTGACGCGTTCGCTGCGGGTGATGTCTCCTTAGATCATGTCACAGGTGGAACAGATAGTCAGATGAGCATCAGTGCGAATACGACTGGCACGACTCTTAGTATGGAGAACTTCGCGGGTACGCTGAATCTTAAAGCTGGTGCTCTCACCACAGATCGTACGGACTTTGACCGTCTCGCAGGAGTGACTCTGAGTGGCAGCACTAGCTACGCGGTGACTGGTGATGCCTACGGCGATGGTGTTGTAAGCCTCACTAAGGTTACTGGTGGTGCCGATACAAGCTTAGCTCTGAATCTCTCGACAAGGGCGAATCATGGCACAGAACTCCAGATGGGCGCAGATTTCACAGGCAAGATCGCCGTGAACTCGGGTATGCTCAGTGCCGCTCACTCCAGCCTAGGCTCGATCTCACAGATCGTACTGAATCACGGTAGTGGCATCGTCTTTGACCAGTCTGGTGCTAGTACTGTGTTAGCAAAAGCTGTACACGTCGCCGACGCGGCGACTGTGACGATACAGTCATGGGGTAGCCTCACTGAAAGTTATGAGCGCAGCATCACAGGAGCTATCACAGGTGCTGCCGATACGCGTATCAACAAGACGGACGGAGGACAGCTCCTCTTGAGTAATCTAACAGACTACCAAGGCACGATTGATGTACAGGCGGGCAAGATTACCACAGGCTCGGATGCGGAGCTACTCAGCAAAGTACTCTTGGGTAGCGGTGCAGTCTTCGAGGTCGAGACAGGGCTAAAAGTGGTCACCCACGATGGTGGTAATGGATATTACACACGCGCTTCCTCTGGTGGTGCTAGCATCATCGTCAACGCAGGCGCAAGCTTCACTGATAATGTACGCTGGACGCTGAATAATGGCACATACAACGTAGAAGGCACAGGTACTTATACGATTGACTCATTCCTCGGCACGTCCGACAGTAGAAATAATACGACACTGAATATAGCGTCAGGTACGCATATGGTCGTGCTCGGTACGACTACGTCGAATAAGGCGGCGAACAGCCCAGCCTTTATGCTCGCGAATTATAATGCGTCCAGTACAGTGAACCTTGATGGCACACTGACGCTGAACTCGGGTATTTCGAATCAGGATGGTACAGGCACCATCAAGATCGGTGGCACGGGTACGCTGGTGCTGAATCAAGGTCTCTACGGTGTCGATGATTATAGCAGCGATGAAGCGATTAATATTCAGGCCGCCACTGGCGCGACGCTGAAACTGGCCAACCAGAGCAGTGCTACGACCGATATCAACACGGACCTCGCCGCAGGGGCGACGGTCGTCGCTATCGATGCAGACGCAGATGACGAGAACACGACAGTGAATATCACCAACACGCTCAAACTCAGCGGTACAGGCGCAGTGAACCTCTCAGCTGAGTCTGGAGTCACAGCTTTGAATGTGAATGGTGCTATCTCCCAGGTAGCCGTCGCAGAAGGCGAGACAGCACACAGCACAGGGCTCGCTATCACGACCTTGGCTGGTCAGACAGTGACTCTGAACGGTCAGAACAGCTACACGGGCGGCACCACACTCTCAGGAGCGGGTACAGTCACAGCAGGTAGCGTGTTAGCCTTTAGTTCACGTGCTGTCACGCTGAATAGTGGTACACTGAATGCGAATGCTCAGGCACTCACTAATGATGTGACGGTAAACGGTGGCTCTATTCAGGGCTTCAGCGCCTACGCGGGTAATCTGACCATCGCAGCGGCGACGACGGTGAGCGACCAGATCACAGGCTCGATCTCCGTAGCAGAGGCTGGAGCTCTCACGCTGACTGATGTGTGGGATTATAGCTCTGCGATGGATGTAGCAGGCTCTGTCACCTTCGGGGCAGATCTGAACATCGACCTCACAGGTGTGACGTTTGCCGAGATGAGCGGTGTTTATAGTCTTAATCTCTTTAACTTCACAGGCACTGGTTCTGCTGATCTGAGCAACTGGCTCACGGATGGTAGTGTCAATGCGGCGAATCTAACGGGCTATACTGCACAAGAGGGCTATGTCTTCAGCTATGAGAATGGCGTGCTGACCTACGCATCTATGGCACCACCTACAGGCGATATCGAGATCGATCCCGACAGAACAGAGGGGATCGCTGGTTCTACCAACCAAAATATCATCTTCACAGGTGAAAGCGGCGGAGGTATAGCTAACTTAGGCGCTGGCTTCTCACAGGGCGAAGATAGCGTGATAAGTGGTACAGGTCAGGTCATCGCTACGGCTAATAACAGCGTGGAACTCTCAGGTGCGAACACCTACACGGGTGATACTGTTGTTAAGGATGGTGCGACACTCACAGTGGCAAGTAATCAGGCCATGGGTGAGAGTGATCTCACAGTTGAGACCGGTGGTACAGCAAAGCTGGCTGACGGAGTATCGATTACAAACAATCTCGCCCTCACTAATACTGGCAAGATGGAGACTGGTGTCTTCACCCTCGGTGCGAAGGAGGATACTGGTACAGCAGAGCTGACTGGTGCTTCTAAGTTAATCGCTAAGGACAGCATCACAAGCACAGACTTCACTGCTGCCTCTGTAGCACTGGCAGGCGGAGCACAGGGCACGATCTCAGGCTCTACGCTGACGAACACAGCGGTGACTCTGGGGGATGGCTCCGAGCTCACGCTGTCTGGTGTCACGCTGGACGCGAATAGTAGTGTGAAGAATAACTCTGCCACACTCATTGTCGGTGTCGCTGGTCTGGGGGTCGATGCTATTGTAGGGAATGGTACGGAAGTCACAGGCCTCACGACACTAGAGAAAACACAGGAGGATATGCATATGTATACGCTCACTTCCCTTAGTGTCACGACACTGGATATTGACGGACAGTTGACGCTGAACATCCTCGTCGGTGATGCAAGTACATTTGAATCTGTACTCGCTGCCGATGGTATGATAGGCTTTGAGCTGCAAGGTGTCAAGACTCTTGACGGATACTACGGTGATGTCTTGATTAATGTCTATGGCGATGCCATCGGTGGTGCAGAGATACTCTGGAGCGATAATGCTCTGGGCTATACGACAACAGCAGGTGGAAACATCGCTCTTTACATCCCCGAGCCTAGCACCGCGACACTCAGCCTCCTTGCGCTCGCTGGCCTTCTGGCTCGCCGTCGCCGTAAGGTAGACTAAGTCGGATCTGAGATTTATCTCATCATTTCAGAGCTCCCGCATCTCGCGATGCGGGAGCTCTTTGCGTACAAAAAAAAAAGCCCCGCATTAGCTGCGGGGATCTATCAATAGGAGTGAGTTAAGGTGACCTTAATCATCTATGCGCGCCGAGCTGATCGCATCACGGAAGGAGAGCGGATCGCTTACCATCTTGTATAGATTCGACACCTCGCCCGTCGTCACCGTGATCGTGCCGTAGTTGAAGATGCGTCCGAAGATACTCTGTGATACCATGACACCCTCGCACTTGTCTATCATGAGTTCCATCGCCTCTCGCGTCAAGATTCCCGACTTGAGGATGATGCGCTCACTGGTGACGATGAACTTCGTTGAGTAGTATTCGATCATTCGCATAAAGAAGAGAATCCAGCCCCAAAGGTAAAGCACACCTGGAATGATCCACAGCCACGGCGATAGGTCATTGAGAGCGATGAACCACACAGGTACCGTGGCAAGCATCAGCCACATCATGGGCTCGAAAAACATAATCTTGTGCTGGCGGCACTCAATGAGGCGGGTCTCGCCCGGTAATAATTGTTCGTACATAGCAGATAAATAATAAATATGTGTGAAGTAAGGCGACAAAAGTAAACTGATCGCCTTCTATAAGCATCATAACACCAAACACGAGCCCACGGCAAGCAAGAACTACAACATCGCTGTCAAAACTAGCTTACAGGCAGGCGTGCAAAATACCAGTTGCCCCCCCTGGCTCTCCATTACTAGAAAATGTCAGTGCAGAAGAAAAAACAGCACTCCTTGAAATCCTCGATGATCACGAACTCCTCGCCGCAGCCACGGAAGTCTTAGACGCTCTGAAGGAGCTCCATGAGCAGCTCGTTAAGAGAGAATTCTTCGGGAGTTCAGAGCACCAAAAATCCTGCGAAACCTACATGAGCGCCTATACTGAATAGGCTCGCTCGCGGCGTGACGAGAGAGCCTAGCGTTTAATTGTTAGCAGAAGACCTTGTGACCGCACACTCTCTATGCTAAGCTGTAGGACACATGAGTGACGAGATCAAGTACGACTATCTGGAGAAGATCAGTATGGCTGAGACACTGGAGGGGGATATGCGCCCGTGGTTTAACCAATCGTTGTGCCGCATCGGCGAGTCCGTGCTGCGCGTCGGCGTATTCCTAGGAGAATACCCCATGCACAAGCATGAGGAGACGGACGAGGCCTTCTTTGTCCTAGAGGGGGATATCATCATCGAGACACAGGCGGGGCGTACGGAGCTCTCACTGCACGAGGGAATCTGCATCCCTAAGGGGACGATGCATCGACCCATCGCGCAGGAGCAGGCCATCGTCCTCATGATAGAGCCTCGCTGCGTGCGTCACGGAGAGAATTAATCATTCTCTCCCCCATACCGCTTCAAAAAAAGCCCGCAGGATGATCCTGCGGGCTTTTCTACTATGAACATACGCTAATGGTTATTTCAGCGCTTTAATTAACGAGGCAAGATCTCTTTTTCCACCTTTGGCTTTCTTCACGACATTCCCCTTGTCGTCAAGGACGAGGAAAGTAGGAAAGGCTCGAACACCGTACTTCTTCGCAGCGGCTTCGTTCGCTTCGGTCTGCGCAGCTGGCAGAGCTTTCTCAGGGAAGTCGAGCTCGACTAGGATGTACTTATCGGCGGCGTAGGCAGCGAACTCAGGCTTACTGAGGACATTCTTCTCTGTCGCGATGCAGGGACCGCACCAGTCAGAGCCAGTGAAGAGGACAAAAACCTGCTTCTTTTCGGCGGCGGCTTTTGCGAGAGCAGCAGGGAGGTCAGTCTCCCACTTCGCAGCATCAGCTGCGAGCACAGCTGGGGCGACAAGAGCAGCGATACCTGCGACAGCAAAGCAAGGAATGATGTCATGCTTCATACGTCCTTATTAAATGATAATTTCATCAATGCGACAAGTATATTTTAGAACATCCCTAGTTTTTCCTTGTCATGCTTAACTGCCTCCTAGGTGTGCCACTTAAGTTCTCTAATGCAGAGAATAAGGATCAGACGCGCTCACGTGAGTTGCAATATTTCTCTATAAGTAAAACGCGCGTGGTATTCCACGCGCGTTTTAGTATAAATGAATTAAGTTTTAATTAGCGTATTCTATGCCTTAGGTCTGCGACGACGAGCTAAGAGGGCGGTGAGTGCGAGCAAACTCAACGTAGCACTGCTGGGCTCAGGGACGGATACAAGGAGCGCGTACTGCACACCACCTATCTGTGGATCATAGGACTGTGCCTGGTGAAGTTCATAATGATCTGCTGATTTCAAACCAATGTACACTTGGTCTACATTTGTCAGATCCAGAGCTTCGGCTGACTCATCAAAGGCGAACGCAACTCCAGTAGCGAGGACATAATCATGGAAGAGATCGAACTGGGCTTCAGTGATATTAAGCTCTAAGTAGAGTGTCTCTTTTACGACCATCTCAGATATGTTCCATGCCGTGTCAAACTCAACCTTGAGCATACTATCTAGATCAAGTGATGTTTCCACAAGTGCACGTGTGACATCAGATTCAGCAGATGCCGAGCGTGCGAGAGGAGCTGTCATCACTACTTGGCTCTCAGCGAATCTGATGGTGCTATTAACGAGCTCTAGTGTACCAGCCGCGACAGAGCCATCGTTGATAAGCGTACCAGTTGCACTCAGTATAGAGTTCTCAAGTCGCAGTGTAGCTTGATCTTGAATGGTGATCGTCTTAGCACTTAGGTCGGAGTCTGTGACAGTGGATACTGAGCTCTCTGCAGCACCTTCTGCCTGATTAACCGCAAGGTTACCTGTCCATGCAGAAGTGTTAATAAGCTTTCCGCCTGTCATAGTGACAGTATTTGCTTGCACTTTACCTGTCATGTCTAGGACACCACCTGAGACATTAACAGAAGAGGCGGCTGCAAAGGCGTTATTCACATTAAACTGCAGTGTACCCGAGGCAACAGAGACACTTCCCTTGTATGCATCATTAGTGCGTGAAACGGTGATAACATTACTATCATCCTTTGTGTCAATGAGAATTTTACCTGAATTTCCAGTGTTTTCCTTGCTCTTGAAGATGCCAACTGTTAACTCTTGACTGTTACCTGTGAACTGTAATTCTGATTCAGCGGTCGTGAACTCGATGTCCGCATTCCATTTACCACTATCTGCGAAGGCTACAGTCGCATTCTGGATTTCTAGACGATTCCAGTCGTCATGCTGGGGATTACCAGTTAAGCCTTTAGTAATAGTAAATTTATGATGTTCTACTCCGCTACTGCCTACGACGAGATAACCATCGTCATTTTGACCTGAATCCCACGTACCCGTCCATACATTATCCTGCGTCATCTCGAGGTCTATGTAGGTACGCGTATATGCAGTTACCACCGTATCAGTCGTACCAGCCGAATCGAAGTTGATATTACCCGAAAGATTATTGAGAAGTAAGCCACTATTAACATTACCATTACCATGCGGACTTAGCAGATCGACTGTCGTCGCTGTGCTACTACCTATAAGATCGAATCTTGAGCCTTCTGCATAGTTAGCATTGAAGCGCACTCCAGCTGCTGTATCAAGCAACTTGATAGCACCAGTGAATCCATTAACATTCAGGGAAGTAACTCCATCACTACCTCCGAACTCTAGTGTACCAGCACCGCGGATGTTTTTCACATCGGTGATATTCTTGATATCAGCAGAACCTGACCCCGTTCCTATAATTAGGGTTGCTCCCTCTGCGATGGTAGTGGTGGATACTCCTTCCAGAAGAGAGCCTGAGAGATTGAGCGTACCTGTACCAGTCAGATTAAGTGCTGTAGACCCCGAAAGCTGCCCTGTGATGGACACAGTCTTGCCAGCATCTACATTAAAGTTAAAGTCACTAGAGCTACCAGCTAGCACGGTGACTTGTGAGCTGGAGAGATCAGAATTCTCACCAAAAGACAGCGTACCACCGTCGAGTCGCACGATAGAGCTGTCATGAAGCACATCACCCATGAGCTTCAACGTTCCTTGAACTTGAATATCTCTCGAGTTGAGCTGATTTGACTCGCCCACTTCGGAAGAAAGCGTAATTGTATGACCGCTCTCGATTTCGACTTGCGTCGAACTTATGCTCTCAGCCAGTGTGACATCGGCAGTAGACCTAAAGATAACGGCATTGCCTGTGTCAAAAACTGCTTCATCATCAAAGATCGTCCCTGCATTCGCCCAGCTTAATTCGGAGCCAGTGTAAACTAGTGGTGCTAGCGTGTAACTAATAGAGCCATCATCATTAAAGATAATCCCTCTACCCTCACCCGCGGTATAAGAGAGGTTACTTTCTGAAAGCCCCGCAAACGCGCTATTCGAGGTGAAGTTAAAGAGTTTTAAGGTATTGGTGTTCCCAGAAGATACCCATGCAGATTCACTGAAAGCGTTGATATCAAAAATAACATTCGCGTCAAAACTGATCGTTCCAGTTGTGGGAGCATAGGTCTCAGTCATGACGATGGTACCACCTAGGGTCAGCGTAGCACCGTCTACTGCCGTAATCGCGCTAGTCAGCTGCGTGGTACCTCCTAGAGTAAGCGAGGCTCCTGTCTCTACATTAACCGTACCAGTGATGCCCTTACCGTTGAGTGTCGCATTGCCACTTTCCACTGTAAGATCACCAGTCCATGCCGAAGCTCCAAGTATAGAGCCATTACCTGCTATAGTGATTGCATTTGCCTGCGCGGTATGCATCATATCGATCGTACCGTCTGTGATGCGAACATCTTCTGCATGCAGGAACGCATTAGCTACACTAAGTGCTAGGGTGCCAGAGCTAACGAGAATACTCCCTGAGTAGGCAGGAGCATCAGTACTGCCACCATTATTGGTACGACTGACAGTAATTGTTTTATCAGCTGCGGTGGCTATTTCTATAATACCTGCCCCCGCTACGTCGGAGGTAAAGACAGCGGGATTAGACAAGTGAGCTGTAGTAGTGCTGACGAGGTTAACAGAATCACCTGCGAAGACAAGCTTACTCGTATCTTGCGTAAACTCTATATTACCTCTCCATTCGCCAGCCTCTTCAAGCCTGACAGTAGCATTATCAATTTGTAGCTTGTTCCAGTCACCATTGTGAGCAGTAGCATTAAGCCCCTGGGTGATGGTGAATGTATGGGAAGAATCGCCCGCGCTTCCGACGATGAGGAAACCATCTTCCGTGTCATTAGCTTCCCAAGTTCCTGTCCAGCGATTGTCTTCTGTCATTTCCAGATCAATGTGTGTACGCTCGTAACTATTCACATTCGAACCTTGAGACTGCACATTAATATTTCCAGACAACTCATTAAGGAGTAATCCATTCGTACCTGGTCCTGCAACACCGTGGAGACCGATAGTGATGCCTGTAGCAGAGTCTGTCGTAAGCGCAAATCGAGAACCGCTTGCTTGGTTGATTCTAAAGCGTAGGCCACTTGCACCTTCAAGCAAATTGACAGCACCTGTGAATCCATCTACATTAAGGTACGTGGTACCGCCATTCCCAGCAAAAGCCAGCGTTCCGCTACCTCGGATATTGCGAGCAGACGCATCATTCGATCGTTCATTAATCTGCAAGGTAGCCCCTGCACCTATGGTGGTTGTCGATCCACCCGAGAGCAGAGCTCCGTCGACGATAAGCGTGCCCTCTCCATTGAGAGTCATCGAATTTGCAGTAGAACTCACAGAAGCTACAGTCTGAGTAACTCCATTCGCTAAGCTTAATGACCCGCCCTCAAAGGAGAGCCCTGTGCCCGTACCCAGAGCAGTACTATTAAGTATCAAATTTCCGGTAAGATCTATGGTACCAGCCGTCAGAGTATTAGATCCACTTGCAGATAAAGTGAGAGTCGTTCCTGCATTGATCGTAACGCTCGGGGATAGGATATTCTCCGTGATGGTAGCAGTAGCACTCTGTGCGAATATAACATCTGCACCACTCGTGAAAGTGTTATCAAACACGCCTTCCGTTGACGCTGTCCAATCAAACGGCTCGCCACCCACTGTATTATAAGTGACTGAGCTGACACTGTAACTTACGATACCGTCTGAGTTAAAAGTTAGGTTTCTTCCTGTTAACCCATCGCCTACAAATGCAAGATTATCGAAATTTGTATAAGTTCCCCCTGTACCACCGAAGAGGTCAAGAGTATACTCGCTACCGGAAACCGACCAGTCCAATGCACTGACATCTATGGTAGCATCGTTGCCAAATATAATTGTCCCATTATTAACAATCTGCCCAGCTTGAGTAAAAACGTAAGATCCTGAAATCGTAAGCTCTGCACCAGCATTAACTGTAAGAATATTAGTAGCATAACCGAAGCTTACCCCTGCGATGCCCACACCTACACTATCAATAGTAACAGATGCGCCTGTCGAGCTCATATTAAGCATACCTATCGTGGCAGACTGATTAATATTGAGCACAGCAGCAGTGTTACCCATCTCAATAGTACTTATTGAGGCATTATCGCCAGACAGAGTAACGACATTGTTAGCGCTAGCATAAGTGAGCGTAGTAATACTTACCCCAGCAGCCGTTAAATTAGCAGTACTCTCATCATAGAGAGCGAGTGTACCCACAGTCAACGCAGATGAGATCGTGTAGTCCGCGCCTGTCGTGGAAGCCCCATCTGCACCATCGGAAGTAAGGTTCACCGTAGCCGCCGTGATGGAGGTGTTACCAATTGTGACATTATTTGTGAACAAGTAGCTGATTACACCAGGAGCATTACTGATAGCACCTGTGCCAGACACATTGTTAAACACTTCAAGCGTAGCGTCTGTATTCTTAAAATCAATCTCCCATTCATAATCATCAGTCTTAATAAAGTCTCCACTAAAGGCACTTTGATCACCATTGATAATCCACTTGCCAGTATCCCCCGCTAGGCGAATATCACCATCTTGATCTCCTGTCAGTGAATCAGGCGATACAAAATCAGCATTTATAGTTGGCTCAAGTGAGTGAGACCCCCCATTATTCACAGTGTATCTTCTTATGATAATCTTATCTAAGGTCACATTTCTCGTTCCAGCACCAGCGTAACCACCATTAATATCAACATCCAAGATATCCTCAGGTTCATAACCTTCACTGTAAAACGTATTCACATCACCTGCACCTGTAAGCACATGAGTAGCTGCACTCACTGAGGCACCCAAGCTCAACACAAATAACCCAAGGCATGCGGTTACCGGAGCAGAATTCGCAAGAAACAAACGAAGAGATTGTGGAAGTCTAATTTTCATAACGGGGAAGCAAATACGACGTAATTTTACGCAATACCATCCCGCAAGTCAAGAACTTAATCACAAAAAATAAATTATACTACTACCCTGCACGTACACTATTAACAAATAAACCCAAAAAGACACACATACACAACACCACACGCCACCGTCATCTGATAGCCACCCCATTATCAGATGCTTGATAACTTTACAAATCTTCAAAAAATTGTTAGCAATAATTCCACCAATATCCACTTGACTTATATATCGAATTGCAATATAACCCACATAACTATCGTCCACAACTACAGAATATAGGGGAGTTCTATTAACTAAAAAAGGTTGACTAAATGTTTCGCCCCTTATTAGAAAAGGAGTTGAGCCCTAAAGGGCACCTTGCGAAATTAGTCTGTATGCCACCCTAGAGGCGCATTATTGATTTTTTTGCGTTCTGTCGTTTCATATGCTTGCCTTTTGACCTCATCGAGCTGATATATTATTAAAATTGGTTGATTTTAGATGATTTTGCGGTGTGATTCATACTATTTTTCACCTTTTTCAAACATTAGGGCACAGTTTACCTAGGCGACACAGAAATCCAAATCGTTTCATGTTATAGCATCCTAAATTCCTCGCCCTTATAACTATGAATTCTAGTTTTTCTTGAAAATAAGAGCTTTTGTTGTTGACTTTTGCGGAAACATAGTTTACAATTTGTCAGTT
>CAYJJD010000048.1:0-24832 GCA_964370425.1 uncultured Akkermansia sp.
GACTTCGTAGAAATGTTCGTCGGTGTCGGTGCGAGCCGTGTGCGTGATATGTTCGCCGAGGCGAAGCGTCACTCCCCCTGCCTTATCTTCATTGATGAAATCGACGCTGTCGGTCGTCACCGTGGTCATGGTGTCGGTGGTGGTCATGACGAGCGCGAGCAGACCCTGAATGCCATGCTCGTCGAAATGGATGGCTTCACGGCAAATGAAAATGTCATCGTCATCGCCGCGACAAACCGCGTCGACGTACTCGACCCAGCCTTGCTGCGCCCCGGTCGCTTCGACCGTCAGGTCGTCGTAAATCTCCCTGATGCGGCGGGTCGTGAGCAGATCCTCCGTGTCCACGTCCGCAAGATCAAGATGGATGAGAATGTGAACCTCGCCCCCATCGCCCGCGCTACTACTGGATTCTCTGGTGCTGAACTCGCAAACCTCGTGAACGAAGCGGCCCTCATCGCCGCCCGTCTGAACAAGACGCAGGTAGAGCAGAGCGACTTCGAAGAAGCACGCGAAAAGGTACGCTGGGGTCGCGAACGCCGCTCCATGGAGCTCTCCGATAAGGATAAGTACATGACAGCGGTGCATGAAGCAGGTCACGCGATCTGTCTCCTTGAGACCCCTCTTCATAAGAATCTCCCTCTGCACAAAGTGACCATCATCCCTCGTGGTCCAGCCCTCGGTGTGACGATGATGCTCCCTGAAGAGGACAAGTACAGCGAGCACAAGAGCGAGATGCTCGACTACATAGTCGTCGCCATGGGCGGTCGTGTCGCAGAAGAAGTCGTCTTCGGTGACATCTCTGGTGGAGCACGTGGCGATATCAAGAGCGCGACTGACATCGCTCGCAAGATGGTATGCGTCTACGGCATGAGCGAGAAGCTCGGTCCTGTCGAGTACGGCACGAACCAAGGTGAGGTCTTCCTAGCCCGCGATATGGCGCACTCCTCTCGTAACTTCTCCGAGCGCACAGCTCAGCTCATTGATGAAGAAATCCAGCGCATCATCGAAGAGAACTACGCACGTTCTCAGGACATTCTTAACGCGAAACGCGAACGTCTTCTTCTCATCGCCGACAAGCTCATCGAGTTTGAAAGCCTCAGCGGAGATCACGTGAAAGAACTTCTCGAAACAGGCATCATGCTCGATCCACCTCAGCGCGATCTCCCTCCCCCCATTCCCAGTGAAGAAGGCGAAGGAAACAGCGACGAGAGCATAGCCACAGAAACCACAGAACAAGCAGTAGTGCAGCCTACGGTCTACAATCCATTCGACACTACTCAGCCGAAGCCATAAGCTTATTCAGCTACAGAAATACATACCTAAACACATTTTAAAAAGACATGAACAGCCAAGAACTCGCATTCGCATGCGCGCAAGCAGCAGCCGACACGAAAGCTACAGAAATCCAGATCTTTGACCTTCGAGGCAGCTCGACCATCACCGACTTCGCCGTCGTCTGCACAGCGACATCCGTTCCTCATCTCCGCGCTATCCTTCGCGACGTGGATAAGGAAGTATACGAGAAGTACGACATCAGTGCGGTGTACGCCGAGCGCACGCCTCAAGCACTCTGGTCTGTACTCGACTACATCGACATCATGGTGCATGTCATGGCTGGTGAAGTGCGCGAGTTCTACGGACTCGAAGAGCTGTGGCAGCCAGAAAACCGCGTCGAGTGGACTCCAGATCTTGGACCTCTTCAGACGAATTAAATAACGAGACATA
The DNA here is from genome assembly GCA_964370425.1 of uncultured Akkermansia sp. Taxonomy (GTDB): domain Bacteria; phylum Verrucomicrobiota; class Verrucomicrobiia; order Verrucomicrobiales; family Akkermansiaceae; genus Akkermansia. The sequence goes on from CAYJJD010000048.1 coordinate 1,726, forward strand.
GATTTTCTTGACTCAGCTGGATACTAGGTGTATTCTAGCTATATCTAATCAGGTGATCATTTAATCACATCTAACGTATTTCCACCTATGTCGAACCAATTTAATCTGCTCGCTCAAGTCCGCCAGTACCTTATTCTTAACAATGAGGACTATGAATGGATCACGATGGGGGACGATCATCAGCGCATTGGTCTAGCCTACCTGCCTACAGCAGAGACAGGTCTGCCCTGCACCTTCATGTTCACAGAGCTTGAAGAGCCAGCGACTCTTGTCTTTGATGCCCACTTTGCCCTGCGTGTCATTCCTGAAGAGCGTCAAGAACTCAGCATGCTGCTGCTGACGCTAAACGCGAATATCACCGAAGGTCGACTTCTGCTCGATCTTGAGGGCGGCTTCGTGTACTTCCGTATGAACTACGCACCATCTAGCGAAACAACGAGCCCTGAGGCTATCCATGAGATGATCCAGAAGATGGAGACTCTCGGCATCTCCATGTGCCAGACCTACGCACGCATCATCTCTCAGGAATTCACCACATACTAAATAACCTTAACCACTCTTTCCCTAATAAATATATTATGTCACTCGCAAAACCACTCGAAGGAAAAGTAGGCATCGTCACAGGTGTCGCAAACAAGCGCAGCATCGCGTTCGGTATCGCTAAAGCATGGCATGAAGCCGGAGCTAAGCTCATCTTCAACTTCCAAGGCGAACGCCTCAAGGATGGTGTCATCAAGCTTGTCCAGGAAACTTTCGGTGCAGACACCCCTATCTGTGATCTGGATGTCAGCAGCGACGAATCCATCGACAACTTCTTCTCTTTCGTCCGTCAGCACACTGATCGCGTCGACATGCTCCTGCATGCTATCGCATTCGCTCCTAAAGCTGACGGTACTCTCGGTGGAGACTTCTCCGAGATTCCACGTGACGCGTTTAACACCTCACTGGAAGTCTCCGCATACTCACTCATCGCTCTTGCACGTGGTGTCGCTCCTCTCATGACAGAAGGTGGCTCTATCACCGCACTGAGCTACTACGCGAGCCAGAAGGTCGTGCCTAACTACAACCTCATGGCAGTATCGAAGGCAGCTCTGGAAACCAGCAGCATGTACCTCGCCTACTCCCTCGGACAGCGCGAAAATCCCATCCGTGTGAACTGCATCTCCGCAGGTCCTGTACAGACACTCGCAGCACGCGGTGTCGGTGGCTTCTCCACCATGTTCAAGGTATACGAAGAACGCTGCCCGCTCCGCCGCTCCTGCACGCTCGAAGAGCTCGGTGCTACGGCGACCTTCCTCGCGAGCGCTGGTGCTGCTAGCATCACGGGGCAGGTCATCTACGTCGATGGCGGCTACGAGATCATGGGCATGTAAGTGCTCACACTGGCACAAGTAATTTTAAGCTCCCCCTCTGCTTGAGGTGGGAGCTTTTTATATAGCTAATTCCTGATTTTTTGTTAGAATAATATTCCAACATGAGTTGACTGCGAAACACGCATTCTGTACTATGGTAGTTCATACATTACACATAACAACATGAATAATCTATCAAAATCACTCACTGCGGCTCTCCTCTGCCTCAGTATCAGCTCATGCTCCTTCTTCTCCCCCAGCTCGCAGCATGTCGTCATCGAGAGCTCTAGCCCCACAGCCACAATTAAAGTGAATGGTCTGACTGTAGGACAGGGAAAAGCTAGTATTCCCTTAAAGAAAAATAAGGATTACACGATCTCCGCCATAGCAGGGCATAAGAAGGGATTCGCCCATATCGAGTCTGAACTCTCGGCGACAGGAGTTATTGACATCATCGGTGGAGTTGTCTGGCTCTTTCCCTTCTTAGGTCTTATAAGCAAGGGTGCATGGAAGCTAGATCAGGAATATGTCTATGTAGAAGTGAACTAAGAATTCACAGCAGCGTATAGCACAAGAAAAAAGCCTCACTCGTAAGAATGAGGCTTTTTTCTTGTGCTATACGCTTATTTAAATATTGATGGGCTCATCGTTATCATCACCATGGGCGAGGATGAACTGGAGATCGTTCAAATCGAGACTAGAGGCGAAGCCTTCATCACCAAGCACATTGCTGACGAGCTGATTCTTCTGATGCTGAAGCACGCGAATCTTCTCTTCTACCGAATCACGTGTGAGCAGACGGTAGGCGATCACCTTATTCTTCTGGCCGATACGGTGCGTACGGTCAATTGCCTGACTTTCCACCGCGGGGTTCCACCATGGATCATAGAGGATGACATAGGACGCAGATGTGAGGTTAAGACCAGCTCCACCTGCCTTCAGCGAGAGGAGGAAGACGCTAGGATCTTTTGTCGTCTGGAACTTCTCAATCTCAGCCTTACGATCCTTTGTCTGACCTGTGAGGTAGTTGTAGGGGCGATTCTCTGACTCGAGTCTTGTCTTGATGATTTCAAGCATGGAGACGAACTGGGAGAAGACGAGGACCTTATGTCCTGCATCACGCAGCTGATCGAGGAGGTAGAATAAGGCAGTGAGCTTCGCGCTTTCTTCCTTCGCGTAACGCTGGTCGACGAGACCAGGGTGACAGCAGATCTGGCGGAGACGCATGAGACCCTGTAGAATGGCGAAGGAGTTCTTCTTGACGGATTCGTCCGAGTCAACCCCGAGCAGAGCCTTCTGGATGCGACGCAGTTCTGCCTTGTAGAGCTGCTGCTGCACAGTTTCCATCTTCGCGTAGACTTCCTCTTCCGTACGTGGTGGAAGGTCTCGTGCTACTTGCTGCTTCGTACGGCGCAGGAGGAAGGGCTTCAGACGCGCGGCGAGTCGGTTCTGACTGTTCAGATCCTTACGCTTGTCGAATCGCTTCTTGAAGTAGGCTCGGCTACCGAGCACACCAGGCATCGCAAAGGACATCAGCGACCACATATCTAAGAGACGGTTCTCAATAGGCGTACCCGAGAGCACGAGACGGTTTGTCGAGTTGATATCACGCGCGGCCTTCGCTGCTTTGGAATCAGGATTCTTAATCTGCTGACCTTCATCGAGAATGACAGTAAGCCATTTCACGGAGTTGATCTGATCGCTACAGACACGCAGCTGCGCGTAGTTAATCACGACCATATCGTACTCGCTGTTGATCGCTTCCATGTCTGCCTGATCCTTACTGCGGATCACAAGCACGCGGATATTCGGTGCGAACTTATTCGTTTCACTCGCCCAGACGTCCAAGACGGACTTCGGACAGACGATCAGTACAGGAGGAGTCGATGGAGCTTTCTTGCGTCCCTTCGGCTTGTTGTTACGCTCGAACTCTTCACGCAGCCACAGCACGTAGGTGATAGACTGAATCGTCTTACCCAGACCCATGTCATCGGCGAGAATACCACCGAATCCATTAACGGAGAGGTAGGCGAGGAAGTGGAAACCTTCGACCTGATACGGACGTAAGTCTGCTTGCAGAGCCGCGGGGACATCAGGCTTCACGTCTATCTTAATCTCAGACGTGCGGTCCTTAATACGCTGCCAAGCCTTCGGATCGAAGACTTCTGCGGCGCGTGGGTCAGCTAGCTGGAGAGCGTGCATGCGATGAGTCTCACCAGAGAGGTCGAATGGATCGAGACCGAGGCGTGTGACAGCGTCACGCTGATCGTCATCGAGCTTGATCTCCAAGCGCATCCAGCGACCATCGTCCATGCGGACGTAGCCTCCACGAGCGGACACGAGCGAGCGGATCTGCTCCTTACTGAGGGTGACACCTTCCACGTCGATGACGACACGCAGGTCGAACCAGTCGATCTCTTGATTGATCACTTCGAAGCGGATGGCAGCGGCGACAGGATCGTCGAGCAGGGACTGAAGATTCGTGTCCATCTTTACCTCAATATCGGAGTTCAGCTCCTTAGCCCAATCGGCGAAACGCTCTGGGAACTGCTTTGTGATGCGGCTCTTATACGATCCCAGTGCGGAATCGTAGGTAAAGCTCATCTCCTCGATCAGTTGAGGAATGGGATAGAGGTGATCGCGGATGAAGCGCAGTAGGGTCTTATCCTTCATCTGCGCCTGAGAGACGACTTCCCAGTCGTCCTTGCCGAGCTTTTCACAGCGGCGACCTTGTGAATCTTCTGCGGTGATGTCGAGGATCACATGCTCTGTGTCAGCACTGGTGAGACCGCGGACGATCTTCATCGTGAAGGTAGGCATCATCTCGATGTCTTCGACACGCTCTTCCATGCTTGGAGGTAGTGTCGCTCCTATCTTACGGAGGAACTCGACACCTTCGAGACTGTCGATCACGGACTTAGGAATGGAGTAGCGGGGCTCTACTTCTGTGCTTTCGAGCCAGCGTGGAGGACCAGGGAATACAGTTTCGTCTGACTGGTACAGTTCGACGAGACCAGGGAGCTGACGTACGGAGTGGGACACATGCACACCCGATGCGGTGACGAGCTGGAGTCCGTAGCAGTCAGGAACGATGGGGTCATCGATACAGATCCACTTCAGTGAATCCTGCACGACCTTGAAATAGCATTCGTCAAGGTTCACCAAGTAGCCCTTCAGTGCAGGCTGATGGAAGAGGCGGTTCATCGTCGCACAGGCGATCTCCAGATCGAGGTCAAGCACGACTTGGGCGTCTTTCTGCGCGTATTCGTAGAGAACGTTGAGGAGAATATCAGACTGAGGGTCAAGCTTAAGCGCCCCCTTCCAGTATTCCTCCATGATGTCCATGAGCTCAGCCTGTTCTCGGATCGGGATCCATGGGCTGGAGGCATCGGGGCGGTATTCGAAGTGGGCTTCGTTAATCGTCGAGACCATGCGCATGTTCAGACCATGGCGTGGTGGCTGTGGTGGACGCTCATTCACGCTCTGAATGCGGTCGTACCATGTGCCGACTTCCTTTTGCTGTTCCCATTCTCTGATCTTACGCTGCACCTTCTCAAGGTCGGTGATACAGCTCATGAACTCGGGGTAGGAGATGCGCTTCTTCACGAAGGCATAAGCGATGTAGTTCCAGAACTCTAGAATATTCTTCGGTGTGACAGGCCAGAGTTCGAGTGCGGCGTAGCCTGTGATTTCCCAGCGTGGATTCAGACGCACGAGGTCATGATCATGGATACTCTGCTCGATGACGAAGCGGCGATAGCGCTTCTCTAGCTTTAATACGAAGTCGGCTTCGCGATCGTCAAGTTCACGATCGAGCTTTTCCTCGATGACATCGACGAGAGGAGTGTCGTCTAGCTCATTCGGGCTTTCTGGCATGCTCGCGCCGCGATACATGCGCTCAATCATCGTCGCAACGACGCAAGAACCAGCAAGGTCAGCGTCTTCCGCGGTGCAAGAGCCGAACCAGCGATTACCTTGCAAGCGAAGGCTGGTACGGAACACTTCACCGTGAGTCTCTACGCGACCTTGAATAAATAAATGATTACCAAAAATTTGAGTTACGGCTCCATCTTTCTGAAGTCGTTCCCCCTCATCACGTACTCCTTCGGAGTAGGCATTTAGGAAATTGAGAGTCGCGCGATCGGGATTTAAAGAAGGATGTAACATTGTGTTTACTAATGATGATACCGCGAACATTGAATCATGCTCGCATTATTAAAAAGTTGGATTGAAACTATAATAGCAGACAATGCGCCTTATATCAAGTACTCTTGAGTATTTTTTTCAATTATTTTTTTAAATAATTTCAAACCCATTCACAATTTATCTTTCATCACTTCTAATTTCACGCCATCTTTTAAACCGCCAATTTCATCAAGGTACTGATTACACTTTTTATAAAGTATCTCATAATTAATAGGCCCTGCTTTTTCCTCCTTCGTATTGGGGAATATGATGTAAGACGCACCCAGATCTGAGATGGGACGCGAGTACACCGTAGCGCGTGGATTAATTTCTTGGCAGAGACGCAGCGAGGCTTCGCCAGCCTTGAAACGCGGACCGTAATCACCGACGATGGCAGGGTAAATCTTATCATCTGCGATGACGACTGCGTAGTCTCCAGGCTCGGGCTGGTAGGAGCTGTTCCCCTCTTTCAGCGTGAGAGGTATCACGATGAAGGGATCATAGTCGGCGAGCAGGAAGCTATAGGTCTTTAGCTCGTAGATCACGCGCTTCGCGTGATCTATAGAAGAAGCACTCGCCTTGTCCTTGCGCAGCTTGGCTAGGCGTTTCTCCCAGTGGGGGAGCAGAGGATTAGGCGTGTCTGTCTTCTTACGCCAGCGGTAGGATGTAGACGGCTGGTAGAAGTTACTATTCTTGATTTTTGCAGGCATGTCTGGCAGACGGTCGCCGTCTGAGCCATCGGAGACGACATCCATGTCCGCCTGTATCCAGACGCACTTACGCTGCGTCACAGGGTCTAGGATTTCAAGGATGGTGTCCGTGTCGTAGTAATTATGCTTGCTGATCATGCGGGAGAGCGTCGCGGCATTCTTACGCATGTGATTCTTCTTATGATTGTAGATGGAGTGATACCACTGCGACACGCGCGCTACCTCCATGAGTTCGTCGTAGTTTTCTAAGATATCAGGCAGATGCTTATTCGCCTTCAGGAGGGTATCACCCTTTGCAGCCTTAGGTAAAAGGAGGTCGAGACTCACCTTCGCGATGTAGGAGTCGCGCTTTTTTCTATCCTGACTCGCAGTCGTACCTTCGGCGAACTTCACAAAGGATGCGAGCTTGAAGTTCGGCTCTATCTCCGTGATATGCTCGTAGTCCTCTGCATCCACACGCGTCGGCATCACAGGGGGGAAGGGAGGCAAGATGATTTCTGCCGTTGTCGCGAAATCCTTCATGGGATTCCAAGGACGCGAGGGCATGAATGTGCTGATACTGGGAGCAGTCGGTCTCGCCTGTACCTCGGGCGGACTGCTTCGCTTATCTTTCGCCCGAGGAGATCGCGCTGGAATGGTAGAAACCGCTGGAGCAGCAGCACGCTCACGTGTGGCTATATCCACAAGCAAGCGCACGAGACGCTCGGGATAAGGAGTCATCAGAGCCGCTGATGCCAGCAGCACAGAAAGAGAAAAACTAACTTTTACAAATGTCCACTTCATCGTCTCAAGAGAGGGGGGGGGGGAAGTTTTACTATTGCGCTTTAACGCGTCGCGGGCGCATAGAAAGGATGAGACGCAGAGCCCAGAGCGGAGTATTGCGTATAAAGAGAGCCGCGAGGCGCACCTTCAGCGAGGGGTAAAAGCGAGCCGCCCCCGCACGAAGCGCATCAAGACTGCCTGCTATTACTATATCTATAGAGCAGTCGAGTATATCACGCCCTGGGGTGACATCCCCTGTGTAGCCCTCACGACGAGCGACCGTGCCGAAGCCCGTACGCACAGGACCAGGGCAGACGGCAAGGACAGGAATATTCTTCTCCTTGCACTCAAGGCGCAGAGCCTCGCTGAAGTAAGTCACATAAGCCTTCGTCGCGGCGTAGACCGCAAAGTCAGGGATAAAGACATCGGACGCAAGCGAGGAAATATTCATCACCGCCCCACCCTGCTTCTCCATGATGGGGAGTAGCGCGTGAGTGAGCTCTGTGAGTGCGACCATATTCACCATCATCATCTCAGAATTACGCTTAGCTTCGCTCTCTGAAAATGACCCATAGTCGCCCAGACCCGCGTTATTAATCAGCAGGGTGCTCCCCTGCCCTTCTGCTAGCTGAGTCAGGGTCTGTATCAGCGAAGCACGATGATCATTCGCCGCTAAGTCACAGGCGAGTATATGCACCTTTAACTGAGGATAAGCCGCCATCAGTTCAGCCTCAAGCTGCAAGAGCACTGACTTTCGACGAGCGACCAAACATAACTCCGAACACTCAGCTCCGAGGCGACGAGCATAAGCCATGCCGAAGCCCGAAGACGCTCCTGTAATAATGACGCGATCAAACTGCATAGCCTATTCTCCCATGTATTCCACACAGAGACAAGTCAAAAGTGCGTCCGCGCCCCATGACAAGGAGCTCCATACTTTAATACTTGCTAAACGCCATGGAGTTTTCTATACTCTAATAAGCTATGATACGACGCACGATTTCATTACTTTTCATCGCTTTAAGTAGCAGCTTAAACGCGCAAGTCACCCGAGACCATGAGCAAGCCATCATCGGCATCGCCGACACATGGAACTCCTCCACGGTAAAGATCTCACTCGTGGAGCGCAACAAGCAGGGGCAATGGGTACGCACCATGGGTCCCTACTCGGGACGACTCGGTCGCGCAGGTCTCGTCTGGGGTCATGGTCTGCACGACAACCCACGCGGCGAGACGACGAAACGCGAAGGCGACTGGCGCACCCCAGCTGGCATCTTCGCCATCGGCGGCCTCTACACGACGACGAAAACACCCGTCAAGAAGAACTCCGACATGGACGAAGTACGCGTCGGACCATCCGATCTCTGGGTCAGTGACGTGACACAGCCAAAGCTCTACAACCGCCACGTCCGTCTGAAACGCCCAGCGCAGACGGCATGGGAAAAGAAAGAGCTCATGCGACAGAATGACTACGCCCATAGTATTAAACTGCTCATCCATCACAACACAGACGAGTGCAAGCTAGGCGCACCGCGCGTCGGAGCAGGCTCTTCCATCTTCTTCCACATCTGGCGTAAGAACGGCGCGAGCCCCTCAGCAGGCTGCACTACCATGGACGAGAAAGTCCTCCGCGCCATCATCGCGCGACTCGACCCCGACAAGGAGCCTATCTACATCGTCATGCCGAAGAAAGAATACATGCAGTACCGACAGGCATGGAAACTCCCTTAAAATCATGAAAATACCCACACTCACCCTCTGCACACTCATCTTCTCACTGACTGCTTCGCTCGAAGCAGCCCCTGAGTTCGCCCCTGTCTTCCAAGACCACATGGTCGTCCAGCGCGACACGCCCCTAGAAGTCTGGGGTACAGGAAAACCGCACGAATCCGTCACCGTCACATGGATGGGTGAAAGCCTGAGCAGCTGCTGCGACAGCAGAGGCGCATGGACAGTCACCTTCAGCGCACCGAAGCTTCCCAGCGCAGCACAAACAGGGCTCAGCCTCACAGCCAGCGATGCCGCGGGTACAAGCACGGTGACAGACATCCTCATCGGCGATGTCTGGCTCGCTAGCGGTCAGTCGAACATGGCCTATATCATGAACAGCTACGCTGACTCCCGAGCGGACTTAGCCAGCTTCGACATACCCCAGCTGCGCTTCATGAGCATCAGCACACCGCTCCACACGAAAGGGGGCGCGTACAAGGTCGATCAGTATAAGCAATGGGTGAAAGACGGACTCGTCCGGATGAAGTGGCAGGTCAGCAGCCCCAGCAGCGCGAAGGCATTCTCCGCCGTCGGAGCTTACTTCGGGCAGCAGATGCACGCTGAGCTCGGCATCCCCATAGGCATCATTTGCAATGCCGTCGGCGGCTCAGGCATGGAAGCATGGATAGCTGAAACCAGCATCAAGAGAACTCCCATGCTACGCCACCTACATGCCACCAAATGGATGAACGCAAAGGATGATGAGTTCGCCCAATGGATGCGCGAGCGCGCGAAGGCGAATCTCGCCGCCGTCATGAAGGAAAAGGATCTCGGCCTATTCCACCCCTTCCAGCCAAGCTTCCTGTACAACAAGTTCCTTCACCCCATCTCCAAGCTCGGTATCAAAGGTGTCATCTGGTATCAGGGCGAGAGCAATGCTCAGATCAGTGACAGTGAGCGAAACGCCACCCTACTGCGCAGCGTCATCTCGGACTTCAGAAAGGCCTACAAGCGCAAGGATCTCCCCTTCTACATCGTGCAGCTCCCACGCATCAAGGACAGCAGCGCCCTACGTGCCCACTGGGCAGAGTTCCGTGAAGTACAGCAGGCCGTCACCGATGAGCTCGACTACATCGACATCATCTGCACGCTTGATCTCGGTCAGGCAGACGCGAACGTCCACCCAGCGAGGAAGAAGGCAGTCGCCACGCGCCTGTGCGATATCGCACTCTACCACATGGAAGGTCAGAAGAAATACCACGACACCCGCCTCCTCTCCCCTCGCATCGTCGAAGTACAGCGCAAGGGTAACATCGTAACCCTCCAAGCCACGACAGAACTACACTCACTTGACGGAAAGATGACCGGATGGCAATACCGAGCGAGCGAGAAAGACGGCTTCCAAGAGGTCGCAGCACATCTCGATGGAGATCGTATTCATGTCACGCTCCCTGAAACGCCGAAAAAAGGCGCGGAGTTACGTTACAACTACAGCACCTTCATGACACCCAGCCTCGTGAGCAAGGACGGCGAACTCCCGCTCTTCCCATGGCGAGGAAGCCCAGAAAAACAGACATCACTTCACCACACGGGCGGTGTAGATGCTGGCAATACCGCAGGTTAACTCCTTGCAGCAAGCCTCATCGTAGCCACTGCCCTCGATGAGTTCACACATAGCTTCCCCTCGTGGGAAGCTCTCTATACTCTGCCCGAGGTAGGTATAGGCTGAAGGCTCACCTGTGATCCAGCCCGCGAGGCGCGGCAGGACGCGGTGGAGGTAGAAGCGATAAGGAGCAGCGAGCAGAGCCTGACGTGGCAGACTAAAGTCAAGAATGAGCAAGTGCCCATCGGGACGTAGCACACGCGCGAACTCACGCAGAGCTGCCCCATAATCAGCCATATTACGCAGCCCGAAGGCCACCGTCAGCACATCATAAGAGTTATCCGCAAGAGGAAGAGCCAGCGCATCCGCTTCTAGCACATTCGTCAGCCCACGCTGCACAGCTACGTCCAGCATAGGGCGGCAAAAGTCCGTCCCGAGCACGTCTACCTCGGGGAATGCGCGCTGTATACACAGCGCGAGATCCCCTGTCCCCGTCGCCACGTCAAGCAGCTGCTCGGGCTGCCACTCGCCGATGAGGTCGAGCACACGCTGCCGCCACATCACATCCACCCCCATGGAGAGGAGGTGATTCGCACGGACGTAACGACTAGCGATCGAGCTAAAAGCCTTGTGAACGTAGACAGGGTCTTGCATAATAAGTCCCCTTAAAGCTGAGCGACGAGCGCGTCAGCGAAGTCAGAGGTAGAAAGCGTCGTACTTGATGGGATCATCTCGGCGAGATCAGCCGTCACCGTCTTTTCAGAGATCACAGCAGCGAGTGCCTTGAGAATAGCGTCAGCAGCCTCTGTCCAGCCCATGTAACGCAGCATCATTTCCGAAGAAAGGATCACGGAGGATGGGTTCGCTACATTCTTACCAGCGAGATTAGGAGCTGTGCCATGTGTCGCTTCGAAGACGGCGTGACCTGTGCGGTAGTTGATATTACCACCGGGGGCGATACCGATACCACCTACCTGCGCAGCGAGCGCGTCGGAGCAGTAGTCGCCATTGAGATTCAGCGTCGCGATGACAGAGTGTTCTTCTGGATGCAGGAGAATCTCTTGCAGGAAGGCATCGCAGATGCAGTCCTTGATCACGATACCACAGGGAAGCTCACGCCATGGACCTTTTCCGATAACAGTCGCACCGAATTCCTTTTCAGCGAGCTCATAACCCCAGTCACGGAAGCCACCTTCGGTGAACTTCATGATATTCCCCTTATGGACGAGTGTCACGCTAGGGCACTTATTGTCGATCGCGTACTGAATAGCGGAGCGCACGAGGCGTTCTGTACCGTCGCGGGAAACAGGCTTGATACCGAAACCAGAGGTCTCAGGGAAGCGTACCTTCTTCGCGCGGTCTGGGTGCGTCTGCTGCAACCATGCGAAGAACTCTGCGGCTTCTTCACCAGCACTTTCGAACTCGATGCCCGCGTAGATGTCTTCAGTATTCTCACGGAAAATGACCATTTCTACCTTTTCAGGGTGCTTCACTGGCGTTTCTATGCCTTGGAAGTAAGTCACAGGACGCACGCAGCAGTAGAGATCAAGTCCCTGACGGAGAGCGACATTAAGAGAGCGAATACCACCGCCTACAGGTGTGGTGAGAGGACCCTTGATACCGACGAGATGCGTGTTAAACGCTTCAACGGTTTCATCAGGAAGCCATGTACCGAGCGCGTCAAAGGCCTTCTGCCCCGCGAGCACTTCCTTCCATGCGATGGCACGCGTGTCACCGTAGGCGTTCTTCACAGCAGCATCGACGACGCGTGAGGCGGCTGCCCAGATGTCAGGGCCTGAGCCGTCACCGATAATGAAAGGAATGATGGGGTATGCGGGGACTTGAAGCCCCTGCTCGGTCATGGTAATGGATGTAGCGTTTGTCATAAAAGGGAATGTGTAATAAGGTGGGAAAAAGAAGAGCTTCGTACGACTTACTGCGCACTGGCACTGGGGCTAATAGCGAGCACCTCGCGCAGAGTAACAGGAGTGCGTCTTGCTAGAGCATTCACACGAATGGTCTTGAGAGTAATAGGTGCATCAAGCTGCCATTCTTCGTGACCTTCTAAGGCGAAGCCCTGCTCATTAAACTTACGCGTCAGCACATCACCATTCATATCTTCGATGACTACTTCAAAACCACCGAGCAGCTTACCAGCAGGACTAGCCGAGCCACCACCATAGATGACGATACTGGACACGGCAGCACCATTTCCTGCTAGCTCGGCCTGCCACCATGCGGTCGATCCTCCCAGAGCCTCTGCGACGGATAACTTGTCGTCATTCTTCACTGAGCCATCGAGCGCGAGCTTCGCGGGGAATCGCTTCGCGTAGCCACTCTGTGTCGCCTGAGCTTTTCCACCGGCGAGCACATTAACCTGCCCCTCTGGGATAACATAGACTGGCAGGTCATTATTCACATCAGCGGGGATGACGAGGGTGGGAATAGGCGTGGCCGCCTTGGTCTTCTTGCTAGGAGTTTTTTGAGTACTCGCCGCTACAGCAGCAGAAGAGCCGCTCATATCACGTGATGGTCGAGAGTTCTTCGCACAGTAGAAAAAGATCAGCAGAAGAATAATGGGAGGAACAGCGTAAAACAAGTGATCCTTCTTAGGAAGACCCTTTTCTTTATCTCTCTTGCTAGCGGCGACTGCTGCCGCAACCTCTCTTACAGGAGGTCTTTGTGAAACTTTTTTTCTGAGACGTGCCATGGTATAGGTGATATTGGTGACTTGTTCGCGCACATTATATCACATTAATACCACAAGGCAATCACAAAGCCTGTCACGCCTCGATTCTCCTCGCAGCGGAGTATTCGTAGCTCAAAATATGCCGTCGTGCGTAACTTTTTTAAATTGACGTGACTGCTCCTGCATGCTAGATTAATAGAGTTCTTTTACAACAAGCTATGCGTTTTAATATTTTCTTTGCTTTAAGTTTTCTATCTCTTTGCATACTAGCTACACTGACGGCTCGCGAGAATATAAATATCAACAGAAACTGGGACTTCACACCAGGATGGGAAACGAGTAAAACCAGCTCCACACGCGTCACCATTCCCCACATGTGGAACCAAGATGCGCTCGCAGGTGACACGAAGTATTTCCGCGGGCTGGGAAATTATAAGAAAAACCTACAAGTCGCCGCAGAATGGAAGGGCTCTCGGCTCTACTTGCGCTTCCATGGCGCGGCAAATATAGCGAACGTCTTCATCAATGGGAAGCATCTTGCCGAGCACCGAGGCGGCTACACGGCCTTCACCGTCGATATCACGGATGCGGTGAAGTACGGCGCGCAGAATGAGATCTATGTGCGTGTGAACAACGCCCCTACCCTCGACATCATGCCTCTAGTCGGTGACTTTAACATGTACGGTGGTCTGTACCGCGATGTTGAACTCGTGCGCCTCGACCCTGTACACATCAGCCTCGATGACCACGGCTCATCGGGTGTTTACCTCAGCCAAGAAACAACAGCAGAGCTCTCCACCATCAAGGCGACGGTAAAGCTCAGTGCCTCCGCTGGCGTGAAGCTCACACTCAGCGATGCCGACGGGAACGTCGTTGCGACTGTCGAGAGCACGCAGGACAAAGAAGAGCAGGAACTTCAGCTTCAGGTCAAGAATCCCCGCCTCTGGAATGGACGACTCGACCCGCATCTCTACAGCGCGCGCATCGACGTGCTGAAGGACGAGAAGATCGCCGACAGCCTTGAGGAGTCACTGGGTCTGCGCTTCTTCCACCTAGATCCTGACAAGGGATTTTTCCTGAATGGAAAGCCCTACCAGCTACGCGGCGTGTGCCGCCACCAAGATCGCGCAGAAATAGGCAACGCGCTCGACCCACTCCATCATGAAGAAGACATGGAAATCATGATGGAAATGGGCGTGAACGCGATACGCCTCGCACATTACCCACAGGACAAGTACATTTACGAGCTCTGCGACCGCTACGGCATGGTCGTCTGGGCAGAGATCCCCTTCATCGGACCTGGTGGCTATAGGGACAAGGGCTTCGTCGACCAGCCTTCCTTCCGAGAGAATGGCAAGCAACAGCTCATTGAAATGATACGTCAAAATTACAACCACCCCTCTATCTGCTTCTGGGGAATATTCAATGAACTGAACCCCTACGGCGATAATCCTCTCGAATACCTCAAGGAGCTCCACGCTCTCTCGCGTCAGGAAGACCCGAGCCGTCCTACCGTCTGCGCGTCTAATATAGAGGACGCGATTAACCACGTCACCGATGCCGTCGCATGGAACAAGTACTACGGCTGGTACGGTGGGAATCCCTCTGACATAGGCACATGGGCAGACAGCGCGCACAAGCGACTCCCTCATCGCCCCATTGGCATCAGCGAATACGGCGCAGGCGGCAGCATCAAGCACCAGCAAGAAAAGCTAGAAAAGGCCGTCGCTACGAGCTACTGGCATCCTGAGAACTGGCAGACACACTTCCATGAGGAGCACTGGAAGGCCATCGCTGAGCGTCCCTACATCTGGGGGAGCTTCGTGTGGAATATGTTCGACTTCGGCGCGGCGCACCGCACCGAGGGTGAAATAGACGGAAAGAACGACAAAGGGCTCGTCAGCTTCGATAGGAAGCATAAGAAAGACTCCTTCTACTTCTACAAGGCAAACTGGAACAAGGACGAGCCCTTCGTCTACATCGCAGAAAGACGCCTCCGCGAGAGAACTCAGCCCAAGTCGCGCATCAAGGTCTACAGCAATGGCAAGGAGGTCGAACTCTTCCTGAATGGTCAGTCTCAGGGTAAGCGCATGCCCGAGTACGGCACCTGCATCTGGGAGCTCAGCCTCCAGTCGGGGAAAAACACCCTTCGCGTGCAAGACACGAGCACCCCCTCCATCAGCGACAGCTACGAAACCACCCTCATTCACCAGTAACACCCCCACCCCACATTCCGCATATGAACAAACTAGTCAGCATCCGCTTCATTTTCGCCTTTTTATTAAGCTTCATCCTCCTCTTTAGCTCCACTGCCGAGGCGAGAAGAGAGAAGGTGTACGAGATCCTCTTTGTCGGGAATAGCTACACCTTCTACAATGACCTCCCAGCCATGGTACAAGAAATAGCCAATCGCAAGAACATCCGCATGGAATGCGACAAACTACTCGAAGGCGGCGCAAATCTCCAAGGACATTTCCATGACGAGAAGTCCGATAAGGTGAAAGAGAAAATCAAATCCCGCCGCTACGATGCCATCATCCTGCAAGACCAGAGCATGATGCCAGCCATCTCCCCCGAAGAGACGCTGGATGCGGTGCGCAAGTGGGCAAGCATCCTACCAAAAGAGAATGAAACAAACTCCCAAGTGCCCAAGCTCATCCTCTTCCAGACATGGGGACGCATGGATCCCAATGGCTTTAACAACGAAATGCAGGATCAGCTCACCGCCTGTTACCAGAAGGCAGCCGATCTCCACGGAGCGCAGGTAGCCCCTGTCGGTGAAGCATGGAGACTCTGGCTCAGCGACAGCAAGCGCATGAAGGAGTACCCACTCCACGTCGGCGATGGTTCACATCCGAACCTAGCAGGCTCCTACCTCGCAGCAAGCATCATCTACGCGACTATTTTTGACAAGGAAATCAAAAATCTCACCACACGCTTCTCCATCTCAGGAAAGCGCGTCACCGTACCGAGCGAGCTCGCGAAGAAACTACAAAGCTGCGCGCGCGCAAGTATCAAAAAAGCGAGTGAAGCCAGAGCCAACGCATCAGAGGAATAATACTAGATTTTGAGCGGAAATATACAATATACTAACTTTTGCGTTGACACTGGGCATATTTATCAGTAATTTCATTCTCGTATGAAGACTCTACTAACACCTCTCTATACCATCATGTTGACCAGCTTCACATGCGAAGCGCAGGATATCAGCGACACAGCCCCGCCCACCCCCACCTTACCCATACAAGAGGAGACAGTCGAGAAGAAGGAGTCCGATCTTACAGAAACACAGATTTTCATTAAGGAGCTAGAGTACGTCCACACAAAGCCCAATGTAAAGGCTGACTACTTCATCTTACTACACACGGGCAGCCAGCATCCTCAAGGTCGTGAAGTCATGCCCGAAATCGTAGAAAGCTACGAGGATATTAAGGCATCAGAGCGAGTCGAGCTCATCATTCTTGCGACTGACAAGGAGAAGAATGACGTAAAGGCTTATCTCGAGAGTCTCAAGACTACGATTCCTGCCACCATTACCGCTGACAAAACTCCTAAAATACCTGGTTACGTTGCGATCAGAGCCATTCCTAATGTCTCCATCATCGACAAGCATGGTAATACCATCGCCTGTGGTGGACCCAGTCGTCTCGCTGACTGGAAGAAGCACACTCTCAATCTAGAAGAAGAAGCAGAGGAAACTCTAGTAGAGGAAACGCCAGCAGCAGCGGAATAATCGCATTCCTGAGAGGCGGTAGAGCTCTGCGCTCATCAAAATAGCAAAAAAAGCCCTTGCAAAAGCCTCTGGCAGTGATACTAGAGATATCTTACTGACAACATGCTCCATTTCTTGCTTGCACCGTTAGATGCTTGTGGTATCATCCTCTCATGACAAAGGCATTTTTCTACCTCCCACTCCTCTGCAGCAGCTTCATCTCAGCCCATGCCGCTAGTTCAGAAGCTCAGCAGGCAGCCAGCGCCGCTCGTGAGTTAGCTGGAGCTATTCGCAACTGCGATATGAGCTGGATAGTAGATCGCATGTACCCACCGGTGAAGCTGTACTACGCGAATAAATTAGCCCTCCGCAGTGACAACGAACGTCAGCGCAGCACGAATGTCATGCTCGGCGGTGCTAGGGAAACACAGGCGCAGGCTGACGCACGCCACCAAGCGAATATCCGAGCGCTGCGCAGCCAGTATATTAAGCAGGGTCAGCAGCTGAAGAGTAAAGGGATCATCATCGAGCGTTTCACCGTAGATGCTCCCCACGCGGAATACATCGTCTCACCCGCGAATAATGTCGCCACAGGTGTCCTCAAGGATCAGGGCGCGAAGCGTCAGGCAGATCAGCTGGAAGAAGGAAGCGAGCGCAGCCGCCTCGTCGTGCTGCCGACGACACTCATTCTCCGCGCCCCCCTCCCGAGCGGTCAGACTGTGCGCGTGGAGCAGAAGAGCTTTATCTACGCTGTTCGTGACGAAGTGACCGCAAAGAACAGAACAGCTCTCGATGCGAAGCCTAATACATGGTACTTCGTCGATGCGAAGACCCCTGTGGGTGTGCTTCGTTCCTTCTTCCCTGACCTCCCAGCTCAGATCAGCTTACCTCCGACTTCTGAACGTCAGCTATAAATTAAATGGAGCTAGATCTCATCGAGCAGAGTCGTCACGACTTCTCTGATCAGGGCATACTCTCACATGCGAAGGGCTTCGAATACCGAGCGGAGCAGCAGGAGATGGCTCTAGCCGTCGCGGAGTCACTGACGGAAGAAGCCCCCATCCTCATCGAAGCAGGAACTGGCGTGGGCAAGTCACTCGCCTACCTCATCCCTGCGCTACGCTTTACGCTAGAAAATCAGCGAAAGGCCATCATCTCCACGCACACGATTAACCTGCAAGAGCAGCTGTTTCACAAGGACATCCCCACCGTCAAGCAAGCACTGGACATCGAGTTCCAAGCCGCCCTGCTGAAAGGACGCGGAAACTACATCTGCTTCACCCGCCTAAAGCGCGCCATGGAGCAGGCGACAGACCTGTTTAATCAGGACGAGACGCGCCAGCTCCACGACCTCTGGGCGTGGTCGCGCGACTGTGGCGAAGGCTCACTCAGTGAACTGCCGAGCGAGCTAAATATCAGCTTTAAGATATGGGCGCAGGTGCGCAGTGAAAACCACGTCTGCACCCCACGCCTCTGTGGGATGAAATGCCCCTACCAAGCGGCACGCCTCCGTGTGCAGGAGGCTCAGCTCGTGATTCTCAACCACACCCTGCTCTTCGGTCTGCTCGCGCATAACGAACTCACGCGCGACGAAGACGAAGAAATAGAAGAAGGCTTCCTCTACCCGCGCGACTTCCTCATCCTCGATGAGGCACATACCATCGAAGCGGTAGCCGCGAAGCAACTGGGCTTTTCCCTGTCGGACAGCGAGCTGCGCTTCGACCTACTGCGCCTGTATAACCCACGCACACGCAAGGGAACGCTACGTCTCCATGCCTCCCCGCTCATGCTCCAGCTTGTGGAAGAGGCGCAGACAGCCTGTGATATATTCTTTGAAAACGCACGCCTTGATAGTAATCTCGAAGCCCATCAGGGCTGCACGCGCCTACGCCGCTCCGAGTGGACAGACGATATCCTCAGCCCAGCCCTGCATAACCTCGCTGAAGAGGTGAAGACCTGCGCAGAACTGGAAGAAAACGACATCTCTCGCGGAGAGCTCAATGACATAGCCTCGCGCCTCTCCGTCTACAAGGACACCGCCATCGCCATGGTGAAGCTCCCGTCCGACGAGTTCGTGTACTGGATAGAATCCAGTGGAGAAGAAGGGCGAAACACGCGCCTCGTCGCCGCCCTCATTAACGTAGCCGACATCTTACGCGAGCGACTCTTCTCCGCCGATCGCGCCCTCATCCTCACGAGCGCGACCTTCTCGACGGGCGTGCGGCAGATGAACTACTTCATGGGACGCATCGGTGCTGAAGGCTCTCGTTGTTTACAGATAGGCAGCCCCTTCGACTTTGAAAAGCAGATGCGCATCGTCGTGTCGCGCTGCATGCCAGCCCCGCCTCCCTCCAGCGAAGAAGACCATTACCAAGATGCACTTACCGCGTGGATCTACCGCTATCTAGTAAAATCAGACGGACGCGCCTTCGTACTCTTCACCAGCCATGGACTGATGCGTGTGATGGCTCAGCGACTGCGCCCGCTCTGCATCGAGCATGGCTGGCCTCTGCTCGTACAAGGGGAGCAGCTCGATAGGCGACGTATGCTCGATGAGTTTAAAAAGAATATAGGCAGCGTGCTACTCGGCACAGAGAGCTTTTGGACAGGTGTCGATGTACCTGGTGAAGCGCTCAGTAATGTCATCATCACAAAGATCCCCTTCGAATCGCCCTCAAATCCCCTCACCGAGGCGCGCTGTGAGGTCATCGAAGCACGCGGAGGAAAGCCCTTCTTCGACTACACCCTCCCCGAGGCTCTTCTGAAATTCCGCCAAGGTGTCGGTCGACTCATACGCTCGAAGAGTGATCAGGGCATGATCGTCCTACTCGACTCTCGCATCACGGGGAAAACCTACGGAGCGTCCTTCATGCACGCACTTCCGACGAAGGCGCGACGCGAATTCCTCGATATCTTGCCTGATCTGCCTTGACCATTAATTAACAGCCCAGCAACTCACGCGCGCGCGCGGCATCTGAGGCGATCTGAGCGCGTAGCTCATCAATAGAGGAGAACTTCTTCTCCTCTCGTATAAAGTGGCGCAGGGATATATCCATCACCTGACCATAGAGATCTCCCTCCCAGTCAAAGAAGTGAACCTCTAGAAGCACACGCTTCACGTCCTCTTCGATGGTGGGGCGTAGCCCTATATTAGCCACGCCAGCGACTGGCTGACCATCTATGATGGCATCGACGGCATACACGCCAGCCAAGGGATGAATCGTGTCGTCAGGTATGTGAATATTCGCCGTGGGATAATTCCACTGACGCGCGAGGTGCTGCCCATGTATCACTTCACCTCGAAGATAGAAGGCATGCCCGAGCAGCTGAATAGCTTTTTCTAACTCGCCTGACTGCAGGCAGTTTCTAATCTCCGTGGAGGAAATAACATGATTCTCTTCATCCTGCAAGAGATCAGCGACCGCGACAGTCCAGCCACGTGACTTGCCAGACTGCTCTAAGAAGACAGAGTCTCCGAGCCCTTTATGCCCGAAGTGCCAGTTTTTCCCCGAGCTCAGTCCTGTCACGTGACTGTGTGCTGCCAGTGTATCGAGAAATGCTGCGGGGCTCATCGTCGCTAGCTGAGGCGTGAAGTCGAGAAGAAGAAGCACATCCACTCCGTATTCTTGCGCATAGGCTAGCTTCTGCTCCGCATAAGGAGTGATTAACTGAGGCGTGCGCTCAGGCGCGAGCAGACAGAGAGGATGCGTGGCGAAGCTGAGCATGCCACAGAGAGAGCCTTCTCTCTGCGCGGACTGGATCACCTGCTGGTGACCTCGGTGCATGCCGTCAAAAAAGCCTAGAGCCCAGCTGATGGGAGCATCTAGCTCTTTTAATTCCTCAAAACAGCGGTACACTCTCATGCTTCCTCGGCGGCGTTCTTCTCAGCGATGATGCGCTGAATGTCTTCCAAGGGAATGATGGCAGCGCGCAGCTCCTCTGCCGTGCAGGCCTTCAGTGCAGGCACTTCGATGGCACGACTCAGGTCGAAACCTCCCGAATGCGTGCGGCGCAGAGCGGTGAGGTGAGCACCACAGCCGAGGAGCTGACCGATTTCATGCGCATAGGTGCGCACGTAGAAGCCCTTCGTGCAGTGGACGAGGAAGTCTACTTCCGCAGTCTCTAGGTCGATGCGAGTAATCTCATAGCGCAGCACCTTCACAGGGCGCGACTTGCGCTCCACTTCCTGCCCTTTGCGCGCGAGCTTGTAGCAGGGTACGCCATTAATTTTCACCGCTGAGTACATCGGAGGCACCTGATCGAATGCACCAGTGTAGTGTTCGAAGGCGGCGCGTATCTGCGCTTCGTCTATGCCCTCCGTCGATTTCTCGGCGACGATTTCGCCGTCAGCATCCTGACTATTCGTCTCCTGACCGAGTTTCATCGTGCCGAGGTAGACCTTATCATCGCACATGAGCGCGTCTTGGAGTTTCGTTGCCTTTCCGATGACAACGAGCAGCATTCCTGTCGCCATGGGGTCTAGCGTGCCACAGTGACCCACCTTTTTCGTCTTCAGGATGCGTCGGCAGAGCGCGACAGCATTGTGAGAAGTGAAGCCAGGGTCTTTATCGACGAGAAGCAGACCGTGGGGGGGCTCAAGTGATGAGGGTGTCGCTGTCATGGCTAGAGATTAGTGAATAGTCAGACTCTGTGCAAGAAAAAAACAAGAAACTAGCACTACTCCGCCTCATTACCGCTCAAGAAGACACGTCGTATCTCCTGACGCAGCCCTTCGAGAACACGCTCGCGGCAGTTCTCTAAGCTCCCCTTCATGCGGATGCCCGCCGCCATAAAGTGACCGCCGCCACCGAAGCTTTCGGCGACGCGTCCTACATTCATGCGAGGGTCTTTCGAACGCAGTGACATGCGAATGCGCCCGTCTTCGAGGTCTTCAAAAATAATAGATGCCTTCACCCCACTGATAACGCGGATGATCTCGACGAGATCCTTAGAATCATCGCTACTGAGCGCGAGGCGGTTCTTTGTCACAGCATCGAGGCTATAATGAGAGAGCAGCCCCTCTTCTTCGACTACCATGTGATTGAGCACTTCCCTATTCACCATGAGGGTGCTGAGTGGTACTTCTTGGTACAGGCGACGGTTGACATCCTGTACATCGACACCTGCTTCGAGAAGTCGCGCGGCTGCACGCATCACCTCGGGGCTGGTGCTACCGTATTGGAACGAGCCCGTGTCTGTATTGATACCGACATAAAGTGCGGTCGCGATAGCTGTATCGACTGTAACCCCGAGCTCGCGGATGAACTCTTCGAGCATGAAGCATGTAGCCGCCGCGTCAGGCATCACAATGTTAAGCGACCCATAACGCTCATTACTCGCGTGGTGGTCGAAGTTCACCAGAGTCAGCCCACTGCCCTCTTCGCGTCCATGAGCGAATACCTCGATGGCGCGATCACCCAGCCGCTTCCACGCACCGCAATCTAGGCAGATCAGCAGATGCATCGTCTCTGGGCACACACTAGGGATGGGCTCGACGAGCTCACTGCCCTGCAAAAACCCTAACGAAGCAGGGACTGGATCTTCATTGAAGAATCGCACCTTCTTGCCCATGGCTTTCAGGGCTAATCCCAGTGCGAGTGTCGATCCTATGGCATCGCCATCAGGGCGAAAATGCGCCATCACACCTACTTCTTCATGCTGCGCCAGTAGCGCGATCAGTTCTTCATACATACTCGGAGGGTATTATAGATGAGCTCTCGCATAAAATCAAGCTCGGTTAGCT
Organism: uncultured Akkermansia sp.; assembly: GCA_964370425.1. Lineage (GTDB taxonomy): Bacteria > Verrucomicrobiota > Verrucomicrobiia > Verrucomicrobiales > Akkermansiaceae > Akkermansia. The sequence continues at coordinate 24,192 of CAYJJD010000048.1, forward strand.
CGATGACAAGAATGCGAACAGGCGCATGACCTAAACCACGCGCCTGTTCGAGCAATATCAATGGAAATAAGTGTTTTAACGAGTGGTTTCCGTTTGAACTTTTGTATCATCAGCTAAACCATGTTTAAAACGCTCGAAGACACAGCGCGGATCCTCAGGATTCTGCTGAAGAGCACTATAGATCTCATCGCGCATTTCGAGAGCTGCTTTAAAAGCCGCTTCTTCGCTACCGTATTCGCGGTCGGAGAAGTACTTTGTGAATTGATTCCATCGACGACAAATACTGAGTCGCCACCCTTGGAATGAGGTCGTTTCATATGTATAGCGTGTAATGTTACGTTTGCTCATATTTTTTCCTTTCTGTAGATGTTTTGTTTTTTAGGATAGCCCATTCGGTTAACCTGCAGGAATAATAGCACACAAATCATTAATCTTCAACAAAAGAACACTATATATTAGAAGCTACAAATAACAGTTAAGTATAACAATTAATCTTCAATATCTAGCAATTATTCCCTAGTAAAACACTAGGTGTAAACCATACACTTAGTATTACAAAATAACATATACTCACCTCTCTCTGTACCCACACGTGTCCCAAATAGTGAGCACGTAGAAATTTGCCTCAAAAATATCAATAA
>CAYJJD010000049.1:0-24546 GCA_964370425.1 uncultured Akkermansia sp.
AAATCTTCTCCCTCGCAAGCCTCGAAGAGCCAGCCAATCTCCCCACCAAAGAAGGTTGGGACAGCTCCGTGCCCATAACGCTCACCTACGCCTCGCAAGGCACGCATCGCCTCTTGCGCCTCCGCACCAAAGGAGACGAGCTAGCAGCGCAAGCCAAGCCCCGAGAACAGACACCCACCGCACGCGCCATCCTATTAGCCAACGCCTTGAAGATTGAAGCGATATTGATGACAGGCGAGTTCAAGAACGCCTCCGAGCTAGCAAGGGCAATAGGCGTGAGTAAGAAGCACTTGAGCACGATGCTAGCGATGTTGAATATGGGGGTTGAGGAGATGGAGAAGGTGCTGATGGAGACGAGATCTTGTTTACCGTTGCTCTATTAGTTCTAATTCGGGTTGTGTGCTCATATTCTGAGCGTTTTATGTTCAAAAGTAAGCAGAAAGCGTTCTCCTTCATTAAATACATTTCAACGATCAGAATTATGATACTACACGTAGTGTCGTACTGCCTATCGTACAGAGATGTCTGTTTTATCAAAAAAAAAGACGTTGAAATGCGGATGAACTTTCTCGCAATGAAATTGAACTTTACAAGTGTAATTTTGTAGTGTATACTAGATATGTATGGATGCTTTGTTAAGCTGGTTTTACTTAATACTGGGGGCTGTAGGTTACGTTATCTCAGGCCTCGCTGCATTATTTTCAACGAGAGAAGATGAGTATACTAAATCTTTACTCTCTATTTTTTCTAACTTTCTTACAACAGGTTTGATACTATATTCTGGGCTATGTTTTTTTGATTACAGCGTGATGAAAATTACATATAGTGTTCTTGTAGTATTATCTTTTAGCTTGCTAACTTACGTAATATATAAATACTTATCAGACTCATTCGCCAATAGATTGATTTTGCGTATTGCTGCTTGTTTTATCATTACAGTTTTTATCCTTGTGATTTTCCTAGATTTTTATGGATTAAGTGAATTCTCTAATCTAAGCGATAAATTATTCAATTTTGAATCAATTGTAACTAACTTTATAACTATTGTGACTGTGATTGTTACTACTCTTATCCTATCGTATCTCAATTATATAAATCGGCTAAGCAGTAGAAAGCGCATTAAGGAACTCGAAGCGATCACAAGCGAATTGGAAATAGTCATACATAAAATTTATGAAAGTTACCTACATGAATATAATGAGTATGATGGGAGAATCTCATCTGCACAAATGCAAATGTGCCTCTATAAACTAGAAAGAAATTTTGACATTTTTGAAGTATTGCCGCATTATATAATTCGCAATATAGAAAAATTTATTTCTGAGATAAATAATCGTGAAACTAAATACTCATTTGGCGAATTTTACGATTTGCTGATGTATGGGCAAGCCCATCAAGGAAACTTATCTTCTTATCCTATTGAGTCTTCATATCTCATTGAGAATATGATAGATAAAATCCAAAGAATGATCCAATTAAAGTTTGAAGATGAAAAATATTTCACTAGGCGGGCTCTGGACGACATCAGTATTAAAATAGACAATATTGTTTCCATAAAAAATCAAACTAGCAGAAATCAAACTAGCAGAAAAAAAGATCAGGATTCAATCTATCAGGATTCAAACTTTAAGCAACAAGGATTAATTAAAGAACTGTACCATTATTTAATGACACCTATTTCTCAGATTCACGCATCGTTACTCACGCTGGAAATTGCATGCGGGAAAGATAATGAAACATTAAGCAGAGCAAAGTCCGGACTTGATCTTATAAAGGCAGTTTTAGCTGCTTATAGACTTTTATTATATTATGGATATAATGATAAAGATGATGGTAAAATGACAATTAATAAAGGTATTTCCTCAGCAATATCCTTGTATAAGAATATGGGTAATCATGACATTAAAGATTATAGTATTCCCGAAGCAATAGACGGATATAATAGTAATTTTGTGATAGCTATATTATTACCATTAATTGAAAATGCGGTAAGTTATGCTGCACCTGAGTCAAAAGGAGAGATAGTTGTAAAATATGAGTTAGTGGAAAATAATCATATTTTCAAAATTTCAAATCCAATTAATAATCTTAACATTGATGATTTATATACTGAAGGGTACTCCTCAAAAATAGATAATGGAGAGGCGCATCAAGGAATGGGATTATTTATAGTTAGGCGCTTGATTTCTAGTATAGATGATTCACAACTGACGTTTGAAAAGAATGTCAATATTTTAACGACAACATTGCAAATTTAGTACCATGGCAAAAAAACCCGAGATTTTAGTAATAGATGATCATCTTGATTCTGCAAAATCATATGCTACACTGATTCAGAATAGTTGTAGCTACGTTTCAGTTGCTGTAAACAATTTAGATGATGCTATTAAATGTATTGAACAAGGAGAAATTAAAATAGTAATTTTAGACCAAAACATGCCAATGTTAGGGACAAGTATGTTCGTTAAATTGAAAGAGCTAGATGATCATTTAAAATTCGTAATGCTAACTGGTGAAGCGACAGTTGAAGATATGTCAATTGCTCACAACTTGAAGTATTCTTATATCATGCTCAAGAATGATATAGATAAGCTTCCTTGTATAGTATTTAAATTATATGCAGATTATAATGCATCTCTTATGAGATTTGTGAGTAATAACGGTAAACCGTATTTTTCAGAGTGGAAAATAGGTTTTTTTTATATCAAGCGCGTTCATTATTATTTATTAAGCTATAAAATAATATCCAATGAAGAAATACTAGAGAATGAGTGGCAAACAAGTCATCGCATAGATAGCGGCGGTGAAGAAACTACAATGAAGCTACAATCAGCTTCTAAAACTACTAAATTTAAAGTTCATACTACGCAAACTGCATCATTCTCTAGTTTAAATAAATCTTTGCTAGATAGTGCACTATCTATTAAATTAGGTATGCAAAATGAGCAAGCAACAACGATTCAAGAAGAACGAGCGCATACAAGAAAATTAACTTTGAGTGAAGGAGAGACGACAGAAAATGGAGAAAAGATTGTGTCGAAAGCTTATCAAAGCAATCAAGTCTATACTAAAATACTGATTCATGTGAATAAAAAATGTCCTTTTTGCAAAGAAGATAAAATAATTGCTTTAAGTATTTATAAACCAATCAATAAAAGAAAATTCAGAGTTATTTATTATACTGAAAATAATAACGAGATTATTATTGATACAGGTGTTCATTCTTGTTGAGAGAATGCATTGAATATTATTATTTTTTTAAGATTTTATTAATTTAACCTGAGAATGCGAGATGAAAAGCAACTCATGTTCTGCGAGTTAATGAGGTTAAATCTCTTATCAAACTCAGCAGTGATAGTAACAGATAAAGCTCTCCTCTCCGATTGAAAATCCTCACGATAGAATGCCTTGTAATTATACAAGCTCGCTCGACCTCTTCCGCAATTTCATTTGTTGTTTTATGAGCCAAGACGATTCTTCGCTCATAATACCTGTCAGGTGTAAAGATGGGGGCAACTCCACGCATTTAGTTATTCTATCATAGCAGATTGCTCAAATCAAACATCAATTATCAAATGAGAGAGAAAAAACTTTGGTACCCCTCGATAGGTATCGAACCAGAGACCACAGACCCCACAAAGCTCTCAATTCTTCGCTTTCCGCTTTGTTCAGGCGATTATCTGCCCCGCATCCATCGAACTCCCTTCGGTGGGTATCGAACTTCGGGTTAGTTGGTTCGATCACCACCGATATCCTGATTTTCTATACTCTCTCCTTTATCAAGAGCTTAGCACTTTGTTACCTAGGGATCTAACTTGGAAACAACGCGAATCGAGCTCTATTCGACTCCTTGCGTTTCTCTTATTATTTTGCTATGAGTGCTTTACAGCCCCTCATGTCCATCGAGGTTCCCTTGGTGGGGGTTGAACCGAAACGAGTCAGGGGAGTGCAGAAGTCACTTGAAAGGGGCTAGGAGGGGGCGTTTGGGGCGGTTGAGGGGCAGATTGTGGGTACAAAGAGTGACTTGCTAAGTCGCTGGTGGTGTGGGCAGTATATACGAAAAGCCTCAACATGTTTAACATGTTGAGGCTTAATTACTTAGGGTGCTCGGTGGGGGTCGAACTTGTAAATGAATTAAAGTTAGTTGGTTAAATGTGAATTTTTGGTGATTTTTAGTAAAAGTCTATGGGAAAGTGCTTTTGTGCTATGGTTGAGTTCTTACGTATTTTCGTTAGCCTATGCTCTAAACTGTAGGCATTATTTTAGTCGAAGCGGGGGTGTAAAAATATCCTAGCCTCTAACCTAATTTATTCGTTTGAGCACGCGATTAAAAATTTGCTAGTATCAAAGTTTCATGGCGACTTGTATTGTTAATATGATTCGCTTCTCCTTAATTTATGAACAGATAGCAGCTAGTGGTAAGGGTATCCTCCTGCTCGTGTATCCTTCTTGAGTAGTAGTAAATTGTTTGAAATAAGAATTAGAAATAAAATACCTGCGGCGAGTTTTTCCTCACCGCAGGTATTTTTATTTAGAATTAGTATTATAAGAAAATCTATAAGATATTCTCAAGTAATGATTTTTCATTCTAGATGCCACTGCCGCGACGACGACGCATCATAAGTCCAGCTAGTGCTATTAAGCTTAGTGTTGCTGTACTAGGTTCAGGTATGATTCTCGCGGACAAGGAACCTCCACTGATTGTTAAGTCATTATGAGTATAGCTCATATGATAAGTACCTAGATTGATATTGAGCGAGTTGAGCATATCTTCATCCAGACCAAGCGTTGTTGCATTTGAGAGGTTGTTTAAATTAACTTCTGCCTCGCCGCCTGCTGCGAAATGGGCATCAAGGGCATTTTGCTCATCTGTACTGAGATCTATATTAAGGGTTAGATCACCACTAACACTCATGTAAAAATGACCAGATAATTCATTTAATGTGTACGATATCACATTATCTACAGTAGATATAGAAGTAAGTCCGCGTCCAGTTGAAACATTGTAAGTCAAATTATCTGTCGCTATAGTACTTTCAATAGCGTCAGGTGAGCGATCCCATGCAACATTATCTAGTGTAACATCTTGTAATATTAAATCCTCCTTTAGATTTAAATAGATTTTTGTGTCTTTTAAATAAAGATGGCTTAGTCTATTATCCTCTATTAGAGCATTATTTGAGAGCGCTGTGAGGGTAGAAAAACTTGATCCATTGGCTACTCCATACCCCTTTGATCCAGCATAGATAAAATGGTTATTTACGCGAATTGATGCGCCTGTTTCCATTTCTATCTTTCCAAGCTGTGCGTCCAAATTCCCTCCTTCTGTTGTGAGGGTTTTATCTGCATTGATAGTGAGTACTTCATCTTGTGTTAGCGTCCGTCCAGAGCTCCACGTTGTATCCTCACTAATAGTTACGTCCGCGTAAGCAGCACTCACAGTTAGGAGTGTTCCGATAGTTAAGTATTGATTTATTTTCTTCATAAATAACAAATGTCTCATTGGTGTGAATTATATTATAGTGCAGTATAACAGTATGTCAAATGTTTTTTCGTTTTACTGCGATTATTTATTGGTTATTCTAATCTCAGAATTAATGATAGGTTACCTTATAGTTTTAATTTTTAGATACTTTATTTTTTTATCCTGTGTTTATAGTTGTTATTAAGTTCTTTCTGAGTTCGATTTTACTTTGAGCGCGCGCCTTTTGGAAGGCGCGCGCTTGCGTTATGATGTGTTTTATGGCACTTTTTTAGAAGCTAAAACGGCAACCTACTGTACCATTGACGTTGTTTTGACCGTCGCGTAGTTCAACTGCTGCATCCATGAACATGCTAGCGTTCTCCCCCCCAATAGGGATGTCGAGACCAGCACCAAGCTCTATGCCTACAGCTCCCACTTCTGCACCTTCAATAGTGCCTGTCGCTCCCGCGTTGTTCACGAAACTGACATCCGCCGAGGTGTATCGATCTCCTGCATCAGCCTTCACCATTGCATGAAGTTTGAGAACACCCGCGCGATTGAAGGTGTTTTCACCTACTGCTGTTTCGAGACGTGTGCCAAATCCAAAGCTTACATAGCTGCTCTCTTGATCGCCCACGATAAGTGATGCTTCACTCCCATTTTCGGTGTAGCCATCAATGCCAGCGTTGACAAAGGATATATTGAATATGGGTTGTAATAGGGAGGTGGCCTCTTCATTGAGCATGTATGTGTAGCCTAATTCATACACCATGCCAAGCCCCCAACCGTTGCTATCGCCTTGGCTCGTGTAGCTGCCACCCGCATAGTTAACTGTACGTTCTAAGCTGGTTTCAGCCATACTTGTGGTAATCGCAAAGCTGTGATTCCAGTTTTTACTGGTGATGCGTGCGTAGGCACTCAGCATATAGGTGTTTAAATCACCTGTGGCGGTGTCAGGTCCTTGGGCATCAACACTACCATAAAGGGCTGTGGCTGCCACGCCTAGTGTTACCGTTTGATCAAGTCTCATGTCTACCCCAAAGCTACCACCGTAGCTGCTGTAGTCATAGCCAGCGCATGTGCCTTGAGCATCTGCCTGAGTGTGTCCGCCTTCGGCACTAATCCATGCATTGGAGAATAGATCATTTGGCTCCCCGAAATATGCTTCGCTTGTGCTTTTTGAGCGATTACGCATGTTTTGGAGTTGACGGTCGACAGATGCAAGCATGCTACCTCCCAGCGATGTGACACTGGCTCCTGCTACGGCGGATGCAAGGCGGTCAGCTTCTGCTCCTGTAGCTTTGTCCAAGGCGTTGAGGACTCCCGCGAGTTCAGGATACTTGTATTTGGTTTCACCTGCGTCCATCCATTGTGGGTTGAGCGAGATGAGGACATCGTTGAGTAAAACGGCACCAGCTTTTCCGTTAGATGAGCTTACCTTAGAAGTGTAGGCCTCTGTGTTGAGATCTGCGACCAAGTTTCCATTTTCATAGCGAGCGTTAGTAAAGTACTTGCTGAAGGCTGGTCCAGTTAGCGTAACGCTTACGTCGCTACTCGTGCTGCCATCATCACTTATGATTGCAATTACGCGGTTCTTAGTCTCAATGATACCTCCGATATTCATCACATAATTACTGTCGGACTGCCCGAGGACAATATCCACGCCACTCAGTGTTAGTTGGCTTGTATTGGTGAAAATCTGCTCTGCTGAGGCATTAGTATTGAGCATTTCAGTCACCTCAGTGCTGTCAAGCTTAAAGCTCAGCGTGCCACCTGTCATGGTGGAGCTTTGGCTGAGTTCCACGCCGTTTTCAGTGAGAATAAGTGTGCTGTCAGTAGTAGCTATGCTGGCGAGCTTGTTGCCAGATGCCGCGGAGCTGTTGAGCGTGATGGTTGAGCCTGCGTTACCTATGAGGCTGAGGTTCGCACCTGTGACCATGGAGGCTGTAGCGTTTGCAAGCACTTCTAGTGTTGCGCCTGCCATTCCATAAGTACCCGTGTAGTCACCTCCGCCCAGTTGGACGTGACCTGTGATGCTGCTCGTTTCAGAGCTGCTCATATCCTTTACGATAACCGAAGTATCAGTACCTGCTACGGCAAGCGTTGCGTCTCCCTTAAGGGCGAGTTCGTCAATTACGCTGCTTCCTCCATTAAAGCTGAGAGCTGTATCGCCCGCAGTGGTGAGACTAGAGATATCGACTGTTGCATCCGTTTGTACGCTCAGCTGGCTAGCTGTGTCTAGTGTAAGCGAGGTGGCTGTCAATTCACCATTTTCTACACTGATAGTACCTTCTGTAAGTACTATAGATCCTACTTCGAGCTCACCGCTGTCTTTTATGGTGAGAGCAGAGTTGTCCACGGTGAGTTTTTGGTCTATGAAGAGTTTGCCATCAGCACTATGTGCTATTATATCCACACTCATACCTTTAAGCTCCATGTAGTCCACTGTGGTTTGTAGGTCGTTGCTGAGGGTCGCTTTGTCAAGATTTATACCATCGCCTTCAAGGGTGAGAGTCTTGGCATTAGCACCAGACAGATTTCTGATGATGAGACCTTCTGTCTTGCTCGTGGCGTCGTGCGCAACCTGATCAAACTTGAGCGTGTAGTCTACATCAAGGTAGACGAGCTGCACGGAGTCAAGAATGTCGTTTGATACGATGCTGCCTTCAGTGAGTCCCGTTTGCTGTGAACTATTCACAATAGGGTTGATGGTATTCTCAGGCGTCGCTCCAGGGGTGAAGTTGCCGGAGGCTGCGTAGTTGTTGCTCATGAGCCAGCGGCGTTCTGTTGCTTCGGTTACGGTGAAGCTAAGGCTGCTGTTATCTGTGCTGAAGGCTACGTCTTTACCGCTGTAGATAAGTTTATTGAGTTCAGATCGTGTATCTGCATCCAAGTTAACCATATCCCATGTCAGAGTGTCGGCGGTATCCACAAGATAGTAGGAGCCTACGTTGAGCGAGGCACTGAGTTGATCTACATCAAGTGTGATTGTTCCTGCATTTAGGCTTGAAAGTGAATTGGCTACAAGTAGAGGCGTCGGCGCGTTGCGTGTCGCAAGAGCACCTGCAGTAAGCTCGCCTTTGAGTTGAAGTGTGTTGACGCGGACATCTTCGAAGCTCGCACCTTGTCCGGATACAGAGAGTGTATCTGTTGAGATACCACCTCCCTCAAGTGCACTTGCTGTTACGTTGATGGTGGTATCCGCTGCAGAGCCATCAATAGAACCTTTGTTTGCTACTGCCCCACTGATAGTTAACGTACCATTCTCTTTAATGATCAGAGTGCTACCTTCCTCGATGGTGAGTGAGTCTTGGGTGAGGTGATCGAAGCTGTAGCTTGAAGCTCCTCCGATTGTCAGTGTGCCCGTCCCTTCGAGATTGCTGATGTCACTATCACCTGTAATGCTCATGAAACCTTCGTTGCTAATAGTGCCCGTGCCTAATGTGCTGACACCATTCTCACCAACGAAGAGGTTAGCACCTTCTTTTACATGTAGCTCACCGTCAGCAGCTACGCGTAGAGAGTCAGTGCTAAGAGTTCCGCCTGCAAGGATGTTGAGTGCGGCGTTGCCCGAAATGGCAGTGTTACCGTCAGCGTTAACTCCTTCTGCTACAGTGATGCTATTGCTCATATCCATCTCACCGCTAGTGACGGAGAGTTGCTCTGTGGCAATGCTACCACCTGAGAAGCTGTATTTTCCCTCTGCTTGTGCTGCGGCAGATACTTGTAGCTGCATGGCTGTTTGGCTGCCTACGACTTCCACCGAGCTAGTGCCTCCACCAAAGAAGAACGCAACTTTGTTAGCGTCGGGGAGATCTTTCGTCCAGTTGGCTACGGAGTCATCCCACTTTGCTCCTGATGCGCCATTCCATTCGTTACCCGATATGGAGACGCTGATGATGATGTCACCATTAGCATTGAGGGATAAGGTGTACATTGTAGAACTATTCAATTGATACTCTGTGCTGCCAGAGTTATTAAATTCGAGACTGAATGTATTGCTTAACGCTGTATCTACATCCACCAAGGTGTAGGTTGTGATATTGCTAAGCCCTAGTGCTTCCAATTGATCATTAGTGATGCTGAGATTTAATTTATTAGCCCCAAGTGTAGCTGTGCTAATAGCTGGAGTGTTGATGTCAGGGTCATAATCAAGTGTTAATGCCAACTGAGGGGCTGCAACACTGAGTGTTCCACTGAGGTTCAGCGCACCACCTAGGGTGATGTTGCCGTCGATCACACTGAGATTCTTGCCTGAGCTTGCTTCTTTGAGTGTCAGGGCTGAATTGCCCGTAAGCTCCAGTGAGCCCGTACCACTGAGAGAGGTGAGCACGATAGTGTCATCGGTGGAGATCGTCATTACTGAGGCGCCACCATTGATTGTAAGTGCCATTTCATCTACTGAGGCGGCGGAGCTATTGGCATTAACGCTGAGGGCTGTTGTACCCGTAATCGTACCATCGGTATTGACGGAGTTGAAACTATTGCTTGCACCTGCCAGCGTTACATTGCCCGTCGCATCAAGATGACCACCCTGTGCTGTTTCTGCTAAGAGTGTGACAGTACCTGCAACATCAATGATGCCTTCGTTGAGAAGACCTGAAGTACCCACCAAGAGATTACCACCCAAGCTAAAAGTACCTGTGCCATTGCTGAGGCTACGTACACCAGCGGCATTGCTACCTATGGAGACATCTCCAGTGGTCACCAGTGCGCCACCGTTTAAGCTGCCTGTAATGACTGAGCCTCCGCCTAGGGTGAGCGTACCATCATGCCCGATTACGTTACCGTTTACGGTCAGTTTAGAGAAGGTATTAGAGGCATTCGCATCAGCAGAAAGCGTCAAATTGGCATTAGAATCCGCTGCACCTACGGTGAGTATGCCGCCAACGACCTCCCCCGAAGAGATGCTGAGCTCGCCTGTAGAGATGATGGTACCTAGATTATTGAGCGTGTTGATACTTGTAGCCGCGCCAAGTGTGAGCGTGCCAGACTCTCGCACTTCTAGCCCTCCACCTGAGAGGGAGGTCATGGTTGAAGATCCACCCACACTTACAACACCGCTGGTGTTGGTGACTGCACCTGCCGTTAGCTGCGTAAAGCTTGCGCCCTCGCTGAGCCCAAGAGCACCTACGCTCAGTGTGCCACCTTGTGTCACCTTATTCGTAATGGAGAGCCCAGCATTTGCTGTAACTGCCCCTTCACTGCTAAAGGAGCTAAGCGTAGTGACTGTACCCAGCGTGAGCGTGGAGCTAGCTCCTACGACAGCCAAGCCTCCGCCACTCAAGATTTGAATAGTAGATACGCCTCCTAGACTTAGGATGCCAGTGCTGGTAACTGTATTACTAATGCTAAGCTGTGCAAAGCTATTATCTCCTTCTGCCAGCGTGAGATTGGCAGCGACAAGGCTTCCTCCCGATGCCGTCGATGTCTCTAGGGTGATGTCATTTGCACCAGCGTCCAGTGTCCCCGAGCTGTTCAGTGAGCCAAGTGTTTCTGATTGCCCGAGTATCAGAGTGCTGCTCGCCTCAATACTGATATCAGCATCTGATAGTTCGAGATTATCCATCGTGAAATTGGCACTCGCACCCCCTGTAACAGAGAGCGAGTCTACAACGAGGCTTCCTGTTGCATCTGCTGTAAAGTTGTAAGAGACCGCTGCGCCTGCGATGCTAAAGTCAAAGGCATCTACGGCGGTGTTGATGAGAATATCCCCCATACCCTCGTTGAAGGTGTAACTCAACTCGTTGATAAATGCCTGCCCTCCAATATTACCACTTGTCCAATTAGAGTCGTTGATGTTGCCATCACCGCTACCCCAGATTTGCTCACTCACAAGTGAGTTGACAAGCGAGATGCTGCCATCAGCATTGCGTACTAGGAAGCCAGAGTAGCCCTCTAAGTAGTCACCCGCTGATGCTGCCATTTGTCCCGTTTGCAGGGTAAAGTCGATCCCCGTAATTGTGTCTTCGCTAAGTCCCGTAAAGAGGGTGTAATTGTAGGTGCCTGATAGCACCGCACCATCGAGGTCAAGAGATATTTTTTCACCCGCGCCGAGATCCAGATGGAGCTCGCCCAGTGCAATGGCGTTGCCCACAGTCATGCTCAAGCTAGCGGTGCCTGTCAGGCTGAGCGCACCGCTAATACCGACATTGGTATGAGTGAGATCTAACGTGCCTTCTGAATTGACATTGATAGCTGACAGCGTACTGGTAGCCGCCCCCTCGGCAAGCTTAAGAGTGCCCGCGTCAACAGTAAGGCTATCGTGATGCTGTGCACCGAGTTCAAGAGTCCCCAATCCTGTTTTTGTGATATTATTCGCGGTAATCGTGATGGCTGCGCTAGCCCCTTCGATCACTTCAACAGTGTCAAAATTTTGGAAAGTGACACCATCAATATTTTCATAAGTCCCTGCGGAGCTAAATGCTAGTGTTTTGCTACCCGTTACCGATCCGCTATCAGCTCCTTCGCCTCCAAAGCCACCGTCTATAATTTGGTTGCTACCATCAAATACGACTCCATTGCTAATGCTTACCTTCGTAGATGCCGTGGTAAAAATGGCATCTGCCTCAAGGTCTTGAGCATTCCATCCCGCGGCGTAGACATTAGAACCTACTTTGCCACCATTTAGAGTGATTTCCACATCGCCCATGAGTTGGACCGTTGTTGCGTTACCAGCCCCGCTGGTGCGGTTATGACCACCGATGATGTTGCCGTTAAAATCCCCTCCTTCAATAAGCAATTTCGTGCCCCCTTGCGTGTCCACTTTGCCTACGAATGAATCTCCGATTTGAGAACCACCTACGAGCACTTCGGTGAATACACCTCCTGAAATGACGAGATTATGTTTGCCTGTTACTGTATTGGTAGAGTCGTTCTGAAGTCCTGAAGAGGCGGAAGATCCACCGTAAACAGAGGAACTAAAGCTCCCATTGGTGATGGTGAGATTGATGTCACCATTGACGGTATTTATTCCGTTATCTTGGAAGCTACCCGCCATTACAATAGCATTGAATGTACCGCCATTAATGGTGAGATTATTACCGCCTGAAACAGCTGTGTGGTTGTGTTGATTGAAGCCAGCGACAATAACGTTTGTGAAGATGCCACTATTGATCGTAAGATTCGTGGTACCAGAATAGGTGCTAGAGCTTGCGCCGCCTGCGCCTATGTCATCCGCACCGATAACACGCCCTTCAAAGGTACTACCATTACCATCAACGATGACATTGGTGCTGCCTGTAATATTGGATGTACCTTGGTCTATTAATGAGCCTCCGCGAATCGCGGCGGTGAAGGTGACATCCTCCTGTCCAGTAATCTTTACATGTGTACTACCTGACATTACGAAGTTTTTATTGAGGTCCAGATAACTCGCCCCCATGATGTTTTTACTAAAGCTAGTCGTGCCGTCTGTATAACCACTTAAATCAACGGTAATGTTTGAGTTGCCTGTATGTGTAAGGGTACCTCCCCAGTTTGCCCCCCACGCGGAGCTTCCAATGATTTGGTTAGCTCCCAGATTACCTGCACCATGGCTATGAATAGCATTGTTTGTGGTTAAATTTAAAGGGGAATAAATATAAATATTGGTGTTACCAATCAGGCTGGGCGATGCACTGTGCATGCTGGTGTTACCACCTATGACAGAGCCTTGAAGAGTGTTGGTGAAAATGGATATGTAGGTATCTCCTGTGAAGGCTGGGCTGCCCGAGTCTTGGCTGATACCGCCGACGATGTAGTCCACAGTGCCGCTCGTTTGGTTGAGTATAATGTGCGTGTCCCCCGTGAAGCTTCCGCTCATACTACCACCACCGATGGTGAAGAATGTGCCTCCTTGCACATTAACCCAAGTGTCGGTGATGGTAGAGCCTCCTGATGCACCTCCGTAAACTGACACCATATCTGTATTCACACCTTGCGTAGGGCGTCCACCTCCAGTGAGTGTAACGGTGGTGATGCCATCGGCAGTATAAGGTGTTCCATCTGTCGATTCTTGACTGAAGAGGAAGAAGTTATCTACCTGTCCAGCTGTGCCTACCAAACCGTCTTCTATTACTTGTGTGCTAGGTGCTCCCAAAATGACATCCACGCCCCAGTTGATATCCCAGCCTCCAAAGTCGAAGATTTGCGTTTCATCTATAATAAGTGTCCAGCGCTTTGTATTATCATCAAGCTCGATCTGGTATTGATCTGCCGTAAGACCAAAGACACCTATATTTGTCTCTGAAATATCTCCTGCAATACCTAAGTCAATACCCGCAGCTAAATCTTCACGGGTGACTTCAAGCACGGACAGGGTGAGCGTCTCTAGCCCCGTGATGTTGGCGGCATTAATGTTGAAGAGGCTTTCTGTCTCACCGCCATAAACAAGCGTGGTATTGGCAGCAAGTGCTAAAGTAAGCTCGGCACCAGCAATACCTGTAATTGAACCATTATAGCCCATGTAGAGTAAGCCATTGTTATTAATATTAAGTGCAGTCAGCTCCGTTATGCCCGTTCCCGTTTGCTTAAATGAATCGGTGTTTGTTATACCTGCGACACGGAAAGTGCCCGATTGCTCAAGCGACATGGAGCTAGCATTGAGGGCTTCTCCAAGAATGAATATGCCTTCACCACGCATCACTAAGCCATTGCTCTGGACTACTTTTCCTAGATTTTGAATGATGGCTGTTGAATCTGCATTTTGGTTTATCGTAGCGATTGTGAGTTCAAAACGCTCTGCTAAACCACTGAAATCCATCGTGCCGTTGTAGTCCTTAATTTGGGTGACCTCAAAATCCATGACCTGCGTACCACCAGCTGAGTTGAATGTCAAGTTGGCACCACCTGTGAGTTCATTAACGCGGAATTGGCTGTTCCAAAATACTGACATCGTGCTGTCGGCTGTCATCTCTAATTTTTGAATGAGCGCAACATCTTCGTTCATGTCTTGAACTAGGATATTTCCGCCATTCATTTGAAGTGTTTTAAGAGAAGTTGCACCATTCCACCAGTATAGTTGACTATTGGTATTTAGGGTAATACGGTCAAAGTTAACGGTGCGAGTAATAGTATCACCACTGCCCAAAACTAATTGCCCAGCCTCCATGTTAAGCGTACCCGTATGACTTGAGTTGGACTGCAGATGTAGAGAATTTGTGGTACTTACACTCAGCGTACCCGAGCCTGTCAGACCTCCCGTTAGATAGACGAGATCATCACTTAAAAAGGCGGTTTCGCCAGTGGCAGTGAGCAGCCCTGTATAGGTAGCGTAAGCCATATTGAGCGTCGCTTTTGCTGCTTCATCGCTTCCTCCTTTGAGGTTGATATCAACCCCAGAGTTGACGTCATGTATAAAGAGAGTAGCTCCTGCCTCAGCAGTGATGGAGCTAAAGGTTGCATCATTTGACTTTGCGGCAGTGGTAAATTGCATCGTGCCAGATTCGACCACGACGGCTCCCGCGAAAGTGTCTAGTTGTGTTTCATAATTGAGCGTTTCGCCTGCGCCAATATCGAACTGAACCGTGCCACCTACAGCAGGGTCTGTACTGGTGATTGTACTTTCAGCATCTAAAATATCACCATGGAGAATGAGTGTACCATCCACTTCAATCCTTCCTGAGAGTTTATTTGTCGCAGTATTCGTGGAGCTTAAATCAAGTGTTTTGTCATCATTGATGGTGACGAGAGCAGATGAGATGGGCATTGTTATGGTGAGTTCTGCGATACCATTCTCTGGGTTAATGATGAGAATGTCATTATCTTTAAAGGTGGTTGCTTCCCCAAAGTCTGTACCGATCTCCCAATCAAGTGGACCTGCCCCAGTGTAGGTATGCGTGATTGCGGTGACGACGAAGGAAATCGTGCCATCATTATGAAATGTGAAATCTTTGCCTTCTTTCAAGATGCCATCAATCGCATCTACATTAAGTGTATCGAAGCCTGTGAGGCTTCCTATGCCAGTGTTGTTAATTACAGTATAGACGTTTTCATCACTGAACTCTAAGGTAGAAAGATTAATGCGGAAGTTCTCGCCAAAGCTGATTTCACCCGCATTCTCAATAACGTTATGGGCGGTAAGAGTGCCATTAAGCGTCAAGCTTGCACCTGCCTCCACACGCACGCTTGCGCCAGCTGCGATGCTTGTGGCACCACTTAGAGAGTTGCCCTCAGCAGCAAAGGTTACAGTGCCTAAAAAACTCTGAGATACAGTACTTGTCACAGCCTTTGTAAAGGTGTTTGTTGTTTGAGCAGCAACCGAAAGATTATCCGCGATAACGATGCTGCTCACATCATAGGTTGCCGTGCCTGCGAAGCTCAGCGTGGGGTTGAGGGCGTTACCCCCATCAGCAGTAATCTCTGTTCGTTCAACAGCCTCCCCGTTGACGGTGAGACCTTCAATCATGGCTCCTTCTAAGATATTGGATACTGCAATAAGGCTGTTATTTACTGTTACTTCCCCAGTCATGTTATAATTAACAGCGCGACCGCCAATGACAATCTTACCTTTGCCTGATGCCGAGGCTAGGCGATCCTCACTGGAAGAAAGGCTTGTATCGGGGTTGCCGAAATTGAGAGTTAAGGCTGAGCCAATACTGAGGATATTGCCCGAAAAATCTTTCATAGCCCCATTGAATGAGATGGTCGCGGGGCCAACATTTGTGCCGCTGGTGTTCGTTGTGTAAACAATGCCAAAATTAGGGACTGTCGCCGCACCATCAGGGGCTACGTAGCCTGCATCTGCAGGAAGCTTGGCAAAGTCGATGATGGCGTTATTAAAGGTGATAGAACGTGAATCCGAAATGGCACTCACGTCCCAGTTGCGGATATAGGTGGTGGCAGCGATGGTGGGATTATTGTTATTGAACCAACCTGCCGTCAAGTCAACGATAAACAGATCCTCCTCGGTTGTATCACCGGGGTTGAATGTATCTCCACCTGTGTAGACAATTGTGACTGCCTGAGTTTGTTGCTGTATGAGCATATAGCTCGCCACACCCACTGCAATGGTGCCAGTCGTAAAGGTTGTGGTAAAGGTGACTGCAGCTATGCTTGAGAGCAAAGCTGCACGTAAGTTAAAGGGGATATGTAATTTCATGTATTAAATCTTCATTAGAGAGAATAATGTTATACTACGGAATACTAGCTTATACGTCAAGATGAAAAACGGATTTTCTGAAAAAACTAAAAATTAGGGAATCGCTGTACTAGTTCTTCGTTATTTACCCGAGTTTGGTAGTTATCACTAGATTTTTTTGGTGAAGTCTTTCCGATACTTGCATGTAAAATATTTAAAATAAATGAGTTTTTTGTCATTTTTCGACTTGATAAATTATTTTTTTGCAGCAAAATTAATGGTAATAACTGGTGAGAATAACAACAATTTTACTATTATGGCATACTTCCTCAAAAAAACTACAGTCAAGGGCAGAGTCTATCTCTCTATTTGCGAGAGCTTCTATGATAAAGCAAAGAAAGCTACCGCACACCGCACATTCAAATCGCTTGGCTCTTTGGAGTCTCTTCTTGCGCAAGGCATACCTGACCCTATTTCGCACTTTAAGCTACACGCTCAAGCTCTTAACAACGAGCGAAAAATAGTTAAAACTAAAACTATCTCCAAGCACTCCCCTCATCTACACCTTGGTTACTTTCCTCTCAAAAGCCTTATTGAAAAATTAGAGATTAAAAAATATGTCGACTTCTTCAAGCTCACTACTTCCTTTGAGTTTGATCTATTCGAGCTTCTTTCATCTCTGGTTTACGCGCGCGCTGTTCACCCTTGCAGCAAGCACAAAACATTTCACGACGTTTTGCCACAGCTCAACTTAGCTTGCAAGTTCTCTTATGATCAGTTACTTGATGGGCTTTACTTTTTGGGGCAGAACTATGAGAAGTTTATTGAAATCTTTACCGCTGGTACAAAAAAACACTTTGGTATAGATACATCTAAAACATATTTCGATGCGACTAATTTCTATTTCGAAATCGACCGTGAAGACGACTTTAGACGCAAAGGTCCAGGCAAAGAAAATAGAAAAGATCCAATCGTGAGCCTAGGGCTACTACTCGATAGCAACCAAATTCCTATTGGTATGCAAATGTTCCCTGGCAATCAATCCGAAAAGCCAATCTTGAGAAACATAGTCGCGGATCTAAAGAAAAGAAACAATATTAAGGGGCGCACGATTCATATTGCAGATAAAGGGCTTAATTGTATTGAAAATATCGCCTTTTCAAAAACGAATGGAGATGGATATCTCTTTTCTAAATCCGTTCGAATGTTACCAGCTAACGAAAAAGCTTGGTTTTTAAACAATAACGATTGGCAGGATATCAGAGATTCGCAAGGTGCACTACATTATCGATTCAAATCATCTATTGATACCTATACTTATACTTTTACGGTTAACGGCAAAAAAACTAAAATAGATTTCCTTGAAAAAAGGCTACTCACATACAGCCCCTCACTCGCCTCAAAAAAGCGCTACGAGATTAACCGAATGGTTGAAAAAGCACGCGGTCTCACACACTCTCAAGCAAAGAGAAAAGACTATGGCGAAAGCTCAAAGTACGTCACCTTTAGCGATGAAAAAGGCAACAAAGCGACGGTAAGCATAAACCAAGAGGCTATAGATAAAGATTTACAATTTGCTGGTTACAATTTGTTGGTGACATCAGAAACTAAAATGGCAGACCAAGAGATATACGACACATATCACAATCTGTGGCGTATAGAGGAATCATTCCGTGTGATGAAAAGTGACCTAGATGCACGCCCCGTCTATGTACAGTTAGAGGAGACGATAAAGGGGCATTTTCTAATCTGCTATCTCACAGTGCTACTCGAAAGACTCATGCAGTTTAAAGTGCTTAAAAATAAATATTCTACATCACATATAATAAAGTTCATCAGAAACTTCACGGTTACAAAGTTGGAACGAGACTATATCAATACGAGCACGGATAATGACTTCATAAAAGACATGGTAGAGAGACTAAATTTGCCTTTAAGAAACTTTCACTTAACGCAAAGGGACGTTGATTCAATTCTGGGTCTCAAATAGCAAAACCTGTAATAAGGTCATCGTAAAAATATTAATTTAAAGAACTAATATAAGTTATCACCATTTTTTAATGCTGGATACCAAAGACAGGTAGCTTATACGTCAAGCTGAAAAACGGATTTTCTGAAAAAACTAAAAATTAGGGAATCGCTGTACTAGTTCTTCGTTATTTATGTTTCTGACTATATTTGTGTTGATGAAATATAGACAGTAACGATTTTTAAAATAAATTGAGGGTGTGTGCATAAAGGAGATGCCCTGGGATGCGCCGCTCGTTTTATTGATTTAATAATGCGCCCTCGTAATGGTATCCCTAGCGGGATGATCAACAGTGACGTGACCAACCGCCGAGTGCGTCAACTAAGCGTAAAAAACTAACTCTTTTTTCATCGTAAGTTTACGATGTGAAATTTACAATCCTCGCCTTAAATGAGGGACGCCATTGATAATAGTTTTCATATTGAAGGGTAATATTGTTTTTTAGTTCTTGTATTTTATCAGATAGCCGTAGTTGCGGCACTGACAAAAAAGAGGCGGGGACGAATAGTAAAGCTATGATGACGAATTGCCCCAATAACGCTTGCAATATGACTAAATGAAGAAAAAACCAGCTCCTTATGAGGAGCTGGTTTTTATAGTGTTTGTAATGAATGGATATAGCTTAGTGAGCGATGCGTTTACCTTCAACCTTGATAACGGTTGCACTAGGATCCATTTTGACTTTCGATATATCAAAAGATGTGCTCTTTTCAGCCTCATTGACAGTGACAGTGACATTTTCTCCTGAGGCAAGAGCATGCGCTTTCACCTTACCTTCAAAGGTGCAGGGAATGGAGATTATGCCACCTTCTGGACGATCGTAAACGTGAATGTATGTAGTTGCGTCTCCCTTGCGTGTGAGGCGTCCCCAGCTAAGTTCAACGGGGAGGGGATTAGCGCGAGTGCCGTAAATGGCCTCACCGTTCGTCTTCATCCATGCGCCCATTTCTTTGAATAGGCGGATGCTCTCTGGTGGGATGCTGCCATCAGGCTCTGGTCCAATATTGAGCAGGTAGTTTCCACCGCGACTCACGGTGTCGATAAGCTCACGTATGAGTTGGGTAGAGGTTTTCCAACCTTGGTTATCGCGCGAGTATCCCCAAGTACCATTGAGAGTTTGACAGGTTTCCCAATCGCCATCAATTCCTGTAGCAGGCACGTGATGCTCAGCAGTGGAGTAGTCACCTTTTGAGTGCGGTGTCACTTTGATTCCGCCTTCTGAAAGGTGGTTATCAGAGTGGTAAAGGCGGTTATTCTGGATGGCCATGGGGTGCTTTTCAAAGAGAATTTGCATGAGTCGCGTGGCATTCCAAGCATGATCGCCTTGGAAGTTCGGCTGGCTAAAGTCCCACCACACCAAGTCGACTTTATAGTTACTCACGAGTGCTGTGAAAATCTCTTCTAAATACTTTTTGTAGGCAGCGTGATTGCCAAACTTGCGCGTGCCAGCTTGGGCTTGTGCATAGTTGCCAGCGGGGTAGGATATGCCTGAGCCTGACGGGTCGTAATCGGGGTGATTCCAGTCAATGGTCGAAACGTAGTAGCCCGCTTTCATGTTGTATTTATCACATGCTTGCGAGTATTCTTTGATAACGTCTACCCCTTTTTGACTCACGACGTTGAAGTCTGTGATAGTCGAGGTGTCCCACATATTAAAGCCTTCATGGTGGCGTGAGGTGAGCACGGTGTAAGCGCAGCCCGCTTCTTTCGCAAGCTTGACCCATTCCGCAGCCTTGCCTGAACGCGGGTTGAAGAGAGGCATGGATGCTTTAACGTAAGTTTCATAATCAGCACCTGACATTTGCTGAATCCACTCCACGCAGCCTGGGTATTTGTGCCCATTAATTTCGCCTGCAAGTCCAGAGAACAGACCATAGTGGATGAACATGCCGAACTTCCCATCGCGCCACCATTGCATGCGAGCATCGCGGTTCGCGATAGCGCTTGTAGGAGCACCTTCGGTGGGGATTGCAGCCTGCTCAGTGTTAGCTATTTTTATCAGGGAGAAAAATTCGCTGTACTGCTCGGCAGCATCCCCTTTGCTTAAGATTCCGCCCATGGCAAGACGCTTAGCTGCATCTTGGAGTATGGCTTTTGACTTGAGCGCGCGCTCTAGTTCATCTAGAAGCTCGGCAGGGCAATCTTTGGTGTTGAGGGTTAAAATAGCTTGAATTTCGGCATCGCTTTCAAGTTGTTTTTGAAGCTGTGTAATTAGCTTTATAGCCTGAGGTAAATCATTGGGTGATTTGACTGTATCTAGTTGCTTGGTAGCATCATTCATGATCTGCTCAAGCTTGGTGATGCCTACGGCTGTGGGCTCGGCAGCAGGGGAGAGTGTTCCTAGTATACTGAGCGCGAAAGCGCAGTTGAAAAGAAGATTTGATTTCATTATATGTTGCATATTTTGTTAAAAACCAGCCCCTATCAAGGGGGAGGTTAAGTATGTAGTGCTATGGGGTGACTTTCCGACGACGACGAGCAAGTAAACCTGCTAATGCTAAGATGCTAAGAGTTGCAGTACTAGGCTCAGGAATGTAGAACATGAGAGAGCCTGTATTAATATCGCTTGTTACGCCTAATACGCTATAGGTGTCACCATTGATGATGAGATCTATATCGCCATACCAACGACTATCAACAATGTCGCCCACACTGTTGATAAGTATATCGTCAATGCGGAATGCAAACATCTTGCCGTTAATCGAAGGGTTTTCAAAATTATCCAGCACGCCTAAATTGAGCGTAAGTTTGCCAGATGCGGCTTGCCCACCCAACATATCTGAAATCCCAGAGATAGAATAGGCTTGGACTTCTTTTTCAAGAAAACCTTCACTTGTGTTTAGGTCGATTTTACCAATACCAGCAACTGAAAGTCCTGTGAGTTGAGAGTTTTCAACGCTGACCCTAGAACCTGAGCCTAAAGTAATGGTCGTGCCTTTACCAATTATTACATTACTCAGAGTGAGGTCGCTATTGTCATTCACGTTTATTTCAAGTCCTGTAAGTGTAGCACCTGTGATCTTGTTACTAGTAAGAGTAAAGGTAGAGTCACCTGAAATATTGCCACCTGCTGTGGATGCACCATGAAGGCTATAGCTAGCGGTGTTAAGGCTAAGGCTCGCGGCATCACTTGCCAGCTTAATGTGACCACTAGACGACCCCATGACCTCGCCTGTAACAGTTGTTGCAGCATTGAGTTGCAGTGTGCCACCCTGCACATTTAAATCACCGCCTGTGACAGTGAGATCATTCGCAATGATAGCCGTACCTTCCCCTTGCTTGAGTAGTCCTTCTGTAGCTACAATGCCGTCAGCATCAGTAATGGTGACGGTCTTGCCTGCTGCCTGATTGATATTTTTGACTTGTATGTCATGATACAAACTGGTTGTCGTTATAGTGCCATTGTAGTCTTCAATTGTATTAACATTGAAATTAAGCTGCACATCGTTACCAGAGAATAATAAATTGCTTGTTCCTGTTAATTTTGTGATATTGTATGTCCCCGTAGCGCGAACATCAAAAGTACTATCCCGAGCAATATCAAGCTGAGACATGGTAGTGGCTACAGTATTTTGCCCTGAGTGTTTGTAGATACCACCGTTAAGCGTGAATTTCCCCACTTCGACACCACTGTGAAACCATTCAAATGTGGTGCCTGCTCCCACTATAACATGGGTAAAACCTAGAGCTCCATTATCGCTTGAGTTGTCACCAAAGTTTATTGTGCCTTCCTGTATATTTAGAGTGCTATCACCATCACTGGTGATAGGACGGTCAATGCGTAATGCCCCAGCTCCTGTTTTCGAGATTTCACCTGATACAGTGAAGGTGTTAGATGCTGTTCCAGTCCATAAAACACCCGTGTTACCACTGTTTGTATGCAAAATGGATCCATTATTAAGCAGAATATTGCCTTCAAGATGAGCCGTGTCTTCAAAGGCAATCTTTCCACCAGATTCGACAGTGACGTTCTCTTGGTTTGCAGATG
Source organism: uncultured Akkermansia sp. (assembly GCA_964370425.1). Lineage (GTDB taxonomy): Bacteria > Verrucomicrobiota > Verrucomicrobiia > Verrucomicrobiales > Akkermansiaceae > Akkermansia. The sequence goes on from CAYJJD010000049.1 coordinate 22,541, forward strand.
TGCTGTGACCCGCTGGTGTAGTGTATATAACACTATCACCTACTGTAACATCCGAAGCATGCGAAAATGAATTGCTGATTATAGCTGTACTCACTATACATGCTAATGAATATTTTGTGATGAGGTTTAATTTCATGCGTTTTATATTTGTTTGGAATCTTCAGTATAACAAATGCATCTATTGAGTCAAGCTACTTTTTCACTCTTATCAGGGCAACCGCATGAAAAATTGACATAGAAAAACACATAAAAAACTTGTAATAATTGATGGTTAATGTGTAATTGTCGCATGAAGAGCATGCAATATTTTTTTGAAACAATTACAGATCCACGTCAACAAGGCAAAATTCAACACAATTTAGTTGAAATAATCGTTACGACCATCGTTTCAGTCGTGGCAAGATTAGAGCATTGGAACGAAATTGTCATGTATTGCCAAGTTAAGCAAGACTGGTTCAGAGAGAAATTAGGGCTTAAATTAATAAATGGCATACCCAGCGAAGACACCTTCGCAAGAATATTTGCCCTCATCAACCCGAAAGAGTTAGAAAACTGCTTTATCCAATGGGTCAATCATATGCATAAATCAAGCAAAGGAGATATTATTAGCATCGACGGCAAAACGTTAAGAGGTAGTAGAAAAGATGCCGAAAGCACCATTCACATGGTAAGTGCATGGTCAAACAATGCCCAATTGGTAATAGGACAATTACGCGTAAAAGAAAAAAAGCAATGAAATCACAGCTATGCCTGATTTATTAGACCTATTAGAAATAAATGGAGGCATAATCACAAGCGATGCTATGGGATGCCAAAAGAAGATAGTAGAAAAAATATCATCAAAAAAATGTGACTACGCAATTTGTTTAAAAGGCAATCAAGGAATACTCCACGAAGAAGTGAAACTTTACCTAGACACAGCAGTAAAGCAGTCAATGAAATTCCCAACACAGCAAACAAAAACGTTGGAAAAAGACCACGGAAGAATCGAAGGGCGGCATTATTATCTTACAGAGGATGTAGATTGGATTGAGGGGCGAGAGGAGTGGGAAAAGTTAAATGCGATAGGAATGGTTGAAAGTGTACGTATTATTAAAGGGGAAGAAACAAGAGAAAGACGTTATTTTATAACATCATTAACAGATGTGAAAACCTTTGCAAAAGCAGTAAGGGCACATTGGGGTATAGAAAACTCACTCCACTGGTGCCTAGACATGAACTTTAATGAAGACAGATGCCGAATGAGAGCCAACCATAGCGGAGAAAACTTTGCGGTAATGCGTCACATAGCAACAAACTTATATAAATCATACACAAATTGCAAATTGAGTATGAAAGCAAAACGGTGTCGCTGCGGTTTTGATGATGAATTTCTGCAAAAAGTAATTTTCAACCATTTTGCAATAATGGACAATAACTAACGCAATTATACTATTCATATCAACGAAAAACTCTTTCTCACTCCTCGTGGCGAAAAGCAGTGAAGTTTACGTGCCAATTAGAAAATCTTGCGTAAATTAGTGTTTTAAATACCTAAATTTCATATATTTTAACTATTTATAGCAACATCGCCACCCAGATAGCTCTCAAAGTGCCATCAGATGCACTGAGGTCATCTTCCATTTTTTTTCATGCGGTTGCCCTGTCACTCTTATCCTTTTCATCACACCTGTCCCAAGGGTTTTAAATGAAAAAAATGGGCAGATAGACTCAGTATGTTATGAAAGCAAAGAGGGATTTTTACAATAGTACCCCCTGTTCACAGTCAGGAGGCTTTTTGCGACCTTGCTCAAAGGGTTCATTTAGCCACAGCCATAAGTCTATGTTCATGAATAAGCAAACGCGTAGAAATGCTACTAATTCACTCATGTGCCATGGGTGCGTGGCTTTTGCCTTTAGGTAGCGTAAGAGTAATATGGCTATCATCGCTGTCCATATCTGACACATAACCGCGTTTTCTGTTATGCCTAAAAATGTTTTTACTCTCAGGTTTTGTTTGATTGTTT
>CAYJJD010000050.1:0-23951 GCA_964370425.1 uncultured Akkermansia sp.
CATAGAATAAAGTGCAGATTCATTCCAAATAAATTGGTTCAAAAAACTAATTGCGTGAACCTGCCTGAAGGGCGGCTCTTTGAAGCTATTTTTTAAGAGCGCATTGGTAGGCGAGCTCGAAGGCATGTCGCATACTGGATGGGCTCGCGATTCCTTTTCCTGCGATAGAGAAGGCTGTGCCATGGTCGGGGCTGATGCGGAGGCGTGGTAGCCCGAGGGTGATATTCACCGCATTGTCGAAGTCAAGAATCTTTAAGGGGATGAGTGCCTGATCGTGGTAGGGTGCGAGTATTGCGTCGTACATGCCCCCAGCCGCGTCTCTGTACACGACATCGGGGACACAGGGGGCGATGAAGTCCACATCGGGGCGCAGTAGCGCGAGCCGCTGTGCCGCTGGCGCGATGAGGCGGCCTTCCTCATCTCCGAAGGCTCCGTTCTCGCCATTATGGGGGTTCAGACCTGCGAGGGCGATGCGTGGGCGAGGGTGGGGCGATCCTTTCACTTGAGAAATGAAGTCCGCAAGCAGAAGCCCTACCTGCACGAGTCCGTCTGTGCTGAGCAGGCGGGGGATGTCCTTGAGCGCCACATGTGTCGTCGCGAGGGCGACCGTGAGTCTCTGACCGCTGAGGCACATGGCGTGATTCTCCACCACGCCCAGCCTATCGGCGAAGAATTCCGTCTGACCTGGGTAGCGGAAGCCGCAGCCATGTAGACCCTCCTTGCTAACTGGTCCTGTGACGAGGGCGGCTATGCTGCCGTCACGTAGTGCCTGAGCTCCGAGTTCTAGATGATCCCATGCGGCCTGCGCGCTCGCTTCGCTGGGGGAGCCTGCCTCTATGTGCTCTAGTCTTTCGCCTAGGAGTCTGAACTCCACATCGCAGGGCTGGAACTGCTGGAGGGCGGCTTCGATGATCTCAGGTCCGACTCCCGCTTGATCACCTAGCGTGTAGCCGATGATGGGGCGTGCGCTCATGGCTGGGTGGAGGGCTGGGCTGAGTTTGCGCTCTCAGGGACGGCGATGACTTCTTGCAGCTTCTCGGATGGCTTCTCCACGCGCTCGGTGCGTCGTGGATTCACATGCGCGGGCTGGCTGTCACGTCGCTCGAAGTGCAGGGATTCGTTCGCAAAGTAATTGTACGCCACCGTCGCGATGAGGGCGGCGAGGACGATGAAAATAAAGATGATACCGAGGCAGCTTTTCATGAGATTTTATTCGTTTTTGAGAAGGAGGCGCAGTGTTTCCTTTAACTTCTTCGCTGGGGTGGTGGAGCGGAGGCGTGGGAAGCGTTTGTCGATGAGGATGTAGTCGCCGTGACGCGTCAGCATGAGCTTCTGCGCGGAGATTTCCACGTCGCTGATGCGTGAGCGCGATGCGAGTATTTTAATCTTATGCACCGTGAGCAGGTGGCGCGCCTCCGCAGGGATAGGCCCGAAACGGTCGAGCCACTGACGCTCGCAGTCGTCGATGTCATCCAGCGTCATGGCGCGCGCGAGCTGCGTGTAGACACTCATGCGCATCTGGGTGGAGTCGATGTAATGGGAGGGGATATACGCGCCCAGTGACTGGCTCTTATCCTGTCGCTGGTGGCTAGCCTCGCTCAGGTAAAGGAAGTCGGCTTTAAGGCGGGCTTCATGGCGCAGATCAGGACGCTTCCCTTGCAGACTCTGGATAGACTGCTTGAGCAGCTGGCAGTAGAGGTCGAAGCCGATGGCCGCTATATGCCCGCTCTGCTGCGTGCCAAGCAGATTCCCCGCGCCGCGTATCTCTAAGTCACGCATGGCGATCTTAAAGCCACTGCCTAGCTCCGTGTATTCCTTGATCGCATTCACACGCTTGCGAGCGTCACCTGTACACACAGCTTCGCGAGGAAGGAGGAGGTAGGCGTAGGCACGGTGCCCACCACGTCCAACGCGTCCGCGTAGCTGATAAAGGTCGGCTAGACCGAAGCGGTCGGCGCGGTCGATGATGATGGTATTCGCATTCGGGATGTCGATGCCACTTTCGATGATGGTCGTCGAGAGCAGGACGTCGGCCTTCCCCGCGACAAAGTCGCGCATGACGATTTCTAGCTCACTCTTGTCCATCTGGCCATGCCCGATGACGATGCGCGCCTTGGGCACGAGGCTCTGTAGATGGGCGCGTACCTGCTCCATATCGCCGACGCGGTTGTGTAGGAAGAAGACCTGCCCGCTGCGGTCGATCTCGCGCTCGATCGCCTTCTGGATGAGCTCATCATCGTAGGGGCATACAGCCGTCTGGACAGGGATGCGATTCAGCGGTGCTGTCTCGATGGTGCTCATGTCGCGCGCGCCCATGAGCGCGGAGTACAGCGTGCGTGGGATGGGGGTGGCAGAGAGCGTGAGCATGTCCACCATGCGGAAGTTTCGCTTGAACTGCTCCTTGTGCTTCACGCCAAATCGCTGCTCCTCATCGATGACGACGAGACCGAGCTTCATGAACTTCACCGTCTTCGACACCAGCTTATGCGTGCCCACGACGATGTCCACTTCCCCAGCAGCGAGACCTGCGATGATTTCTTTCGTCTTCTTCGCGCTCGTGAAGCGACTGAGCAGCTCAATGCGCACAGGGTACTCGCTCATGCGAGCGCGGAAGGTGCGCCAGTGCTGGTCGGCAAGCACGGTCGTCGGTGCGAGGATGGCAGCCTGATGTCCCCCTGTGACGCACTTGAACGCCGCGCGAATGGCGACTTCCGTTTTTCCGAAGCCCACGTCACCACAGATGAGCCTGTCCATGGGGCGTGCCGCCTCCATGTCTGCCTTTGTCTGATTGATGGCGCGCAGCTGATCGGGAGTCTCGCGGTAGGGGAAACTGGATTCGAACTGCCACATCCAGCTGGAATCCGCGGGGTGGCTGAGGCCGGGCTTGCTCTCGCGCTCGGCGTGGACTTCCAGCAGCTGGGACGCGTAATCGGCTATGGCCTTCTGCGCGGCGGCGCAGGCCTTCTGCCAGCGCGCATCGCCGAGACGGCTGAGCTCTGGTGTCCTGCCCCCGAGACCGACGTACTTCGAGACGAGGTGGCTCTGATTCAGCGGAATGCGTAGCAGCACGTCGCCCGCGTATTGGATGTGCAGTTCCTCTTCGCCCGACTGCTCATGACGCTGGATGGAGACGAAGCGACCGAGACCGTGCGAGGCATGGATCACGAGATCGCCTTCTTCGATTTCGCGCAGAGGGGCTTGGGCGCGTTCACGGCGTAGCTGTTCCTCGCGGTTCGCCTGCTTGCGCGCGTGAGGCGAGCTGTAGCGACCGAAGATTTCACCAGCGGAGATAATCGCGAGCTTCGCTGCTGGGATGGAGAAGCCGAAGGGCAGGTCGCCATCGCGAGTTTCCACACCCATCCAAGCTTCGTCATGACCGCAGATTTCTTGGAATCGATCCTTCTCTCCCTGATGGGGGAAGTACATGACGATGCGCCATTTCTCTTCCTGCCACTGTGTGAGCTGACGCTGGGCGAGGGCGCGCTTCGCCTCCTGCATCACGAAATCCCCCGTCTCAAAGCTCCCGAGAGGAGAGGCAAAGCTCGCGAGCCTGTCATCCGCTAGCTGCTCCTCCATGTCATCGACAGCCCCTGTAGGCAGGTCTGGGGGAATCTCAAAGAAGTGTACATCGCCCGCGATGCCCGCATTCGGACAGGCGACGATGATATCCGTCTCCGCGATCCAGTCTTCAAGTCGCTGGCTCGCCTCTGGTTCATAAAGGACGAGCTCCGCCTCGTCGAGCTTTTTAAAGGAAAGCTGGCTGTCTATATCAAAGGCACGTATGCTCTCCAGCTCATCACCGAAGAACTCAAGACGCAGCGGCCATGCAGACTGGAGGGGGAAGACATCCATGATCCCCCCGCGCAAGCTCCACTCCCCGCGCGCACTCACCTGATCGACACGCTCGAAATCTGCCTGTTCCAAGCTTTTAGCAAGGGCATCTAGCCCATACTCCCGCCCGCAGCGCAGCTGGATGCTGCTGTTCTCCTTCGCCGTGAAGCGAGGGGCGAACTGGTACAGGGCGGCGCGCGTGACGATGATGATCTGCTGCTGCTTCGCAGGCTGGCTGATGCGCTTGAGCGCGTGCAGACGCTCGGCGACGAGCTCGGGATCGCTGAGACCGTTATTGATATGAATCTCCTGCTCAGGGATGCTGATACAGTCTGCCTGCGTCCACAGTCTTAATTCACTAGACATGCGTTCTTGCATGGGCAGAGCATCGCAGACGAGCCAGATGCGCGACTTCTTTTTCTTCGCACTCTTCGCAAGTGCATGAGCGATGATAGCCGTGTAGAAGGAAAGGCTGGCCAAGCAGGTGCGCTGGAAACTCAGGGGAGTTTCCCTCGTCTGCTCAGTCTGTAGTCGCTTCAGCTCGGAAGAAAATCCCGTACAACGCGCTACCATGGCTGTCAAATCATCCTTCAAGCAAGGAGAGTGTAGCAAGTTAAGTGTCCTAGGTCAAAACTTTTCAATGTTCACCGAAAGGTTAGAGTGATCAAAAAAATGAACCTATGTTAAAAAATAACGAGGCTCGGGCTATAAGCTTGATGTCTCGAGTTCGATTTTCTATACTTTCAGCCCTATGAATCCAGCTCAACGCTTAAATCAAAACTTCGTTCCCTGGGTAGCCATCATCCGTGCTGTCGCTATCTTCATGGTTATCGCTAGCCATATCGCGGACAACGTCAGCCCTGCGGAGCGCGCCACAGAGCTCTACAAATCATGGGTACCCTTCTACGGCTCATTCTTGCGCCCCTGTGTGCCCTTCTTCGTCATGCTGACAGGCTTCCTCCTGCTTCCTGTGAAAGAAGAGATAGGTTCTTTCCTCAAGAAGCGCATGCCACGCGTTCTGATTCCCTTCATCGTGTGGGTGTTCATCTACAACGCGATCCCCTACGTCATCACCACGCTTATGGGGCATCCTGCTAGCTCGGTGAATTACCTCTTCGCATGGTATGATCCTGCGACCATCTCCGTCACGAGCTTCTCTGACGTGCTGATCAACAGCGCGAAGTCACTGGTATTCTTTAATGTCTTCACCACACACCTCTGGTACATCTTCGTCATCATCGGTCTCTACCTCTACCTGCCTATCTTCTCCGCATGGGTGCAGCAGGCGAGCATGAAGGCAAAGTACTACCTGCTTTCCATCTGGGCGGTGAGTCTCTTCATCCCCTTCCTGCGCACTTATGCAGATCCCCACACACTGGGTGCTTGTGGATGGAATGAGTTCCACATGCTCTACTACTTCGCAGGTTTTAATGGCTATCTCCTGCTCGGTCACATGCTCGGCCAGATGAAGGATATGAGCTGGGCGAAGACACTCGTCATCAGCATCCCGATGATGGCTGTAGGCTATGTCGTCACCGTCGTAGGCTTCGGTAACAGCCTGTCCATTCCTAATGTGACAGAAGCACAGGTGGAGCTCTTCTACACCTACTGCTCCCCACAGGTCGTGCTACTGACTGCTGGCATGTTCATGGTGTTGAAGAAGTCCGCCAGCCTGCTGAGCTGCGCCTGCCTCACAACACCCCTCCAGTCGCTCTCTCGCCTCTCCTTTGGTATCTACCTCTCGCACTACATCATCCTCGGCCCTGTGTACCACGCGGCACTCACTTGGAACATGCCCAGTGCGGTAAAAATGACGATAGCTTCCTTCATCGCGCTCGGCTTAAACTGGCTGCTTGTCTGGGGGCTGAGCAAGATTCCGGGCTCTCGTCATATCATCGGTTAAACAAGGCGAAGTTTTCTATTTTTGATGTGATATAGTTAATTGTGTAAACTATTTGTATTAAAATTTTTAAAACAGTATTCATCAAAAATATAACACACTTTCATCTCGAAAAAAGTCCTTGATCACTCCCTGTGAGTTTAAGACGATAAAAAAGCAGAAAAATGCAGGTGCGTTTTTCTGCTTTTTTGCATTTGCAAAACGGTAAAATTCCTAATTAGAAGTTCGTCTTTTTTGAGTTTGAGAAAGAAAAGTTTTTGGTTAGGGGGGATCTATAAAGTATTACTATTACTGAAATCTTGATAATACATTTAAATGACGACCTTCTGCGCTCGTATAACGATAGCCTAGCAGGAGAAATGGTGATCTCAAGAGGGTTTTGTTTTATACTGTATGCGGGCAAAAAAAAGAGAGAGTTCATGACGAACTCCCTCTTTTGAGTGCTTTTTAGACTAGAAAATTTGGTGGCTTTTAGATGCTGTCAGAGTCAGCCTGTGCGTCCTTCTTAGCGCGCTTGCCCTTCTTGCCTTTATTATTTGCCTTTGGAGCGCGATCGTCGCGAAGTTTCATGTCGGCGACATCTGCGTACTTGTCAGCGAATTGCTGAAGTTCTGCATCATCGAGAGTAGCGTCTTTGTTCGTGTCCGCGATGCGACCAGCGGAGATGTTGGGCTTACGAGGACCCTTCTTATTCTTTTTCCCCTGTGCGGCTTCGCGGGCTGCCTTCTTTTCTTCCTTGCTCAGCTTGCCGTCCTTGTCCGTGTCGAACTTTTCGAGGACTTTTGCACGGCGTTCTTGCTTTCGAGCTTCAATGGCGGCTTTTCTTGCTTCCTTTTCGCTGTCGTCGAGCTGTCCGTCATTGTTCGTGTCGAACTTCTTGAGCATCTTGGCTTGCGCTTTTTCGCGCTTGCCTTCGTAGTTTTCCTTCAGCTTGTTTAATTCCTCTGCGCTGAGTTGCTTGTCGTCATTCTTGTCGACCTTGTTGCCTGCGATGGCGACTTTGACATCGGGATTCTTGACCTGAGGCTTCGCGCAAGCGATGCTGGTCAGGGCTATAGGAAGGGCGAGGAGAGCGGATAATGTGAGTGATGTTTTCATATGCGTAAACTTGGGGTTACACTATAAAGAACGCTGTAGAAAATGATTTTCTACAGCGTTCTTGCATAAATTTCATTAAATATGCATTTACCTATTTATGCAGCTTTTTTAGCTTTGGCGGCTTCACGCTTTTCCTTCGCTGCGGCTTTTTTCGCTTCGCGCTCTGCTGTGGCTATGGTTTTCTTCCAGTTAAGGATGACATCACCTCTACCGCTAGCGAGTGCCTTGCCATCGGCATCGACAATAGTCACATTCGGAAGACCAGAGGAGGGAGCTCGTCCTGGGAGACCTCCAGCTTGCGCAAAATGAAGGGTTGGGAACTTTACCTTGTACTCCTTCACATAGGCCATCGCTGCTTCTTTCGTTTTATCATTACCTACGAGGATAAGTTCTACATTCTTACGCTTCATTTTGCTATACTCCTTCACAACCTTTGGCATAAGGGCGCAGCAAGGAGGGCAGGTGCTGGATGAACCGAGGTAGATGTAGTAATCAGCCTCCTTATTGATCTCACCACTGATAGGTTCGAGCTTAGCGACGAAGGCTTGGACTGTGCGAGGTTCGGCTACCTCTTCTGCCTCAGCATAAGAGAGCGGGGTGATGGTCACGATGGCTGCTGCGCATGAGAGTGCGGCACGGCATAATAAATTGAAATGTTGTTTCATACTGTCTATATTTAATTTTTCTTGACAGATTACAGCATGACGCTGATTGCCCTTATAGAAGGATGAAGGGATGCACTTACTCCGCTGCTGGAGTTTCCTCTGCTGCTGGTTCTTTATCCAGCGTGTGCTTCTTCCAGTCGGTGATGAGGCCAGGTCCACCATTGACGATGGTGTTACCATCTTTGTCGATGATGGTGACATTAGGAATGCCTCCGTTCTTCACATAGCCAGGGATAGCTGGCGTGCCCATCGTGGCTGGAATCCTCGCCTTGTAGCCTTTTAGATAAGCCTTTGCGGCATCCTTGTCATTATCAGCAGAAAGGATGATGAGCTCGACGCGCTTGGACGCCTTAATATCCTTATAGCTCTCTACGATACCTGGCATGGCTTGACGGCAGGGACCGCACCAGCTGGCTGTGTTCAGTAAGATGAAGTAGTCAGCTTTCACATTGGGCTTCGTCTGGACATACTTAAGCTTCCTAATGAAAATCTGAGTTTCAGTAGGACTGGACTTCTTCTTACTTACTTTCTCTGCTTGAATGAGCAGGGGGGTGGCTAGGGATGTGACGCTGCCGACCTGTGCTTCGCATGTGAAGCTAGTCAGCGTGATGGCGCTGAGGGCTGTTAATAAAGTCTTCATATAACTGTAAAATTACTGATAAATATGACAAGTGTCAACAATAAAGTTAGTATGATTCTGTCATATTTTTCAGTCATCCTAATACATTATTCCGCCTCACATAGCGTGAGAACGGCGTAGCCACTCGTTGACTCGTAGTAGAGGTCGAAGATGAGCTTCTTATCAAGAATCTTTCCTTGGTAGAGCTGGTGGGGGGCTAGCTCATACATGTAGCTTGCTCGAGATGCATTGCTCAGGCTGAGACCAGAGAGTTCCTTGAGCTCTTTCTTTTCGTGCTCATGTGTATTTAAAAACTGCAATAGCCACTCCGCGCCCGCATAGAAAATGATGCTGCGCGCCGTGTCGAATGTCCCATAATTTGTCACAACGATGGGCAGCACGCGCAAGGGCTGTGCTGGGGCTGGGACGGAGAGGAAGCCATGCTCTGCAAGATGGGCGCGTGCCTCATCGCCCTCCATGAGGCGAGCTGAGCCATGGATGGTGCGTGGGTGCTGGCTCATCCAGAAATAAGCCCCAACGAGGAGCCCTGTAAAGATGAGTAGGGTGATGGTAGCGATTTTTTTCATGATGATTTTTTTCGTAGTAAGCAGCAGAAGCCTCCTGCGCCGTAGCCATGAGCTGGCAGTAATCGGTAGCTAGGGAAGCTGCTCAGGCTGGATCGGAAACGCTCTAGGTTCGCCACGTCCACAGCTTCAAACTCTGGGTGGCGTTTCAAGAGGTAAGCCATGACCTTCTCGTTCTCTTCCGGTGTGTAGGTGCAGGTAGTGTAGAGCAAGTACCCCCCCTTAGCGACGCGAGGAAGGATGGAAAGCAGGATGCCCTTTTGGCGTTTTGCATTCCCATTCACCATCGCTGCACCGAGGCAGCCTGGGTTTTTAATACCCTTAGCAAGTAGAGACTGTCCACTGCATGGTGCATCAGCGATAATGAGGTCGAAGTACTTATCTTCCTGCTGTTTCCACTGGTCAGGGCGTAGTCCTGTGATCTCTACATGCTCGTGGCCACAGAGTTTCATATTCTCACGCAAGATACCACGGCGACCTGCATGTACTTCATTGCTGATATGTGGCATGCCGTTACGGAAGCGAGCGAGAGCTAGCATGCTTTTTCCACCAGGTGCGGCGCAGAGATCCAGCGTCTGAGAGGGGGGAGGAATGTCTACGAGGGGGGCACTCTCCCAGCAGGATGAGAGATCGAGTAAGTAGTAAAAGCCCTGCTTGTAATCCTCATAGCTGGAGGGCTTCGCCTCTGTGTCAGTGGGGACAAAGCAACGCGGCGGTAGCCATGACCAGCTCTCATCGCTCGTATCAAGGCAGGGGAAGGGCGGGTGGTAGCCTTCGGGGGCGCGAGGACTGAGCACAAGGGCTGAGCGCGAGGATACACCTTCACGTAGAGCGCATAAGAACGCCTCAGCTTCCAGATCTTTTAGTCCGAGCTGCACGCAGAGCTTTTCCATGCCCTTGCTAGCCGCCGCTTGAGGGGATGGCTGGGCTTTTTTACTCGCTTTCTTGCTCATGAAGACAGTCTAGGGCTAGGCGTGCCGCTCCGATGATACCAGCTTCATCTCCGAAGTGAGCAGGAACAATCTGTAAAGCTTCGTAATATGTGTAGAAGAGCTGGTCGCGCAGATGTCGCTTGAGCGGGCTCAGTAGGGTATCACCCACCTTGAGTAAGACTCCGCTGAGGATGATGGCTTCGGGGTTAAGAATATAACAATAGGTGCTCAGGCTGCAAGCGAGCTTGAATGCGATGTCTTCCCATATCTTCACCGAGACAGGGCAGTCCTTAGCCGCGTATGTTGCTAACTTCTCAGGCGCGCACTGAGCTTCTGTGTACTCGATGCCAGCTGCTGCGTAGGCGATACGTGCATCACGGGCTATTGTCGACGTACCTATGTAGCTCTCTATAGCACCACGATTTCCATAGTGCCCGATGCGCCCACGGTAATCAATGCAGCTCTGACCTATCTCGCCAGCTGTACCGAAACGTCCACGTATGAAATGATTATTGGCGACGATACCTGAGCCTATGCCATGCCCGAGACTCAGGCAGACGAAATCACTGATGCCTCGCCCCGCGCCCAGCTTCCACTCTGCGTAGGTGCTACAGTTCGCATCATTATCAATGGCTGCGGGGAGACCAGATATCTCTGTTAAAATACGGCGAATAGGAATGTCATGCCAGCCAGGTACTCCACTGAGTGAGTGTACAGTACCATTCTCGTGGTCGGCGAAGCCGGTGAGCCCCATGCCTACGGCTCGTACGGAAGGGAATACTTTTTTCAGCTCAAGGATACGAGCACCTATTTCCGCGATAGCTGCGTCGGGAGAGGGGTATTCCGCGGTGATCATCGGCTCACCGCGCATCATGATAGTGCTGCCTAGCACAACGGCAAAGTCTATGCTGCTGCCATCCATATGGATGCCGATGACGGGAATGGTGGAATCTTGCATGATACGACCCTTATATAGCATATTTTTGCACAGGTTGAAAGTCAAATATAAATATATCGAGAGGTCTTCGCAAAAATCAGCAGCAGAAGTCGAGCCGTGTAGAAGCTCTTTCATGTAATTTCGCAAGGTCCCCTCAAGATGCCCTCAAATTCTGCGCTGTTCGATAGTAAATCGATAGTGCTGCCTATCACTTTTATCTTTACATGATGGGAGAACATGATATAAAAACAGCTTATGAATTACGTCAAATGCATTTGCGCGTTCACTGCTCTCATAGTGATGCTCCCTTCCTGCCGTACGGGATTTCTTTATTGTGATACAGCTTCGCTTGTCGAGCCTGCAGTGACGGTCGGTCCGTCGAAGAATAGTAATCTTAAGCTAGACTACTGGACTCTCGCCTCTTCTGAGATCTACGAACTAGAGGATGAGTACGGCAGGTTGCTGTATTACCTTCCTGTGAAACTGGGGCTTAGCTATGAGAGACATGCGCTTCTCAGCTACGGGTCTGCTGCAAGTTTGATTGATGCTGAGGATGGCTGGGACTCGGGGACGAGGACAGAGGCTGCTTCTCCTCGTGAGACACTGGCCTATGTGCCCTTATTTGACGTACCGACGACGCGCCTAGACTGGTCTGCCTATCGCGCTCCGGGGAAGGATACTCCCTTCACGAAGCCACGGGGTTATCGCGCCTTGCCATGGGGTGAGTTCCCGAAAGGATTTAAGCTGAAGCGCGCCATACAGATGTCAGATCTTCGTGCACGATTAGATAAAATAGGCTTCGTGCCTGACCATGAGATTCACAAAGGCACGTCGACGCTGTCCGTTGGTTCGAAGCTAGCAGCACTTCCCCTTCATGTCCTAGTCGACTACCCTGTCATTATTATCGGCTCGGCATTCGGTACTGCATACGATAGCACGCTGGGGTACTTAATGGATGAAGAGAAGACTGAATCCAAGGATTCTCCGGAATAAGTCACTATGGGCATCTCTTGCAAAATCCACAGTCGCTAATTTTGCAAGGAGTGCCCAGTAGCTAAGATTATGCCTTTATTACCTGATTGTTGTAATGAATACTTAATGGAATTAAGAAAAAAATTCCCTACAAATACCTTTCCGTCGAAAGACAAGTATGTAAAATGTTTAAATAATGCAGATGCTCATCATGAGGGCTTGATAGCCTTTATAAAAGACACGTATAAAAAGAGGGTTTCATGGGATAGATGTTCTTGGGATTATATATTTTCTATTCCTGGAGACACACTCATTTTACCATGTTATGTGTTTTCTAGCTCGTATCTGCGTTATTATCTACCAGCGTTCTTCTTACTTTCTAGGCTTACTATATATGAAAATCAGCATGAGAAGGAGATTTTTGAAGGACCTAGTGATATGGTTAATAGTCTTTTCTGGCAAGTTCTTTCAGATCATGTCGCGGAGCTTACATCATTGGAGAAAGAGATCGCTATAGAGTTAATTTATCTTGCGCGTGAATCATACCAAAATGAAGAATGCTTTAAAGATAGTGAGTTTTACTTCTATGGTAGGAAGTTACTAACTGAATTATAAATAGGTATCTTGATAAATAATTACAGTTATTGATAGTACTCCGTCCATAGAATTAATTCATCATAAATGGAGCTAAGACTTCTTCTTCCATCTCTCATTGCACAGTAGTGGGAGTAAAACTGGGTAATAAGCCTTGATTAAATTATAGCCAAGGTAGCTAATGGGGATAATCAGCAAGGCTACGCATAGAGGAAGCCATGCATTGCTATTAAGAGCGGGCGCAAGACGCGAGAGTATGCGCGACACCCCGATTATAATCCCTGCGTGAATAGCATAACAGAAAAAGGTTGATGGTGCCACTGAGGCAACAACACGCAGTAATTTCTGAGGAGCCTAGACCTCAACGCTCAGCCCTATGCTCGCAATAAAACCAGCGTAGCAGAGCGGCAAAATAGTGGAGTTAAAGGGAAAGCTGAGTATATCTTTTTGATAAAAAGACCAGAACGATAGCGCAACAGTTAAGACACTAAGCGGTACCGCAAGCTTGAGCATCTTCTCTCTTATCGTTTCAACAGAAAATCGATTCAGGAAAAATCCTAGCGTGAAAAACAGCCAATTATCCATGTGTGGAAAGACCGGGTATTCAATAAAGAATGCTATAGGCTTTAGTTTATGAATAATAATTAACAAGGCGCAGGATAGCATAGCGATCAGAGGGAATTTTCGTATAAGCGGAAAGAAAATAAGCATCAACAAAAGGTCTCGAACAAACCAAAGCGGGTAGTCAGCACAGACTAAATAACCAGAGCCTATCCCATAGATACGACTCATAGACAAATCGTCAGAAAGACCTAGAGAAAAAATAGCATTCCAGAGTAAAAAGGATGAAAATAGCATCAGCCATTTGCTTCGCCACTTAGTCCAAGTCATATTGCGAGAGGTGAAATACCCTGCAAGTACGAAGAAGAAACAAAGCACACCGTTAGGGTTACGAAAAAACGTAAGACTCAGCATCCATATGTCTTGACTTAACCCTTTAATTTAAAATCTGAACTGGGAAGATGGTAGATAACAATGAGGAGAGTCGCAAGAACGCGGGCAGAATCGATCCACACTGCTCTAGGTGTATTGGGGGTATTCTTTGTCATCAGCGCAAATATAACATATGCGAAAAACAGAGTCAAATGCTTTAGACTCCTATTCTAAGAGTTCTATGAGATGATTGTCTTAAACCAGCTGGAAGCGTTCTTCGACGACGATGCTTTCCAGCCCATGTACGGGGTGCGCGCAGCGCACCTCGGTGCTGAGATGCTTCTCCGTGAGGCGTGCTTGCATGTGGCTGACGGCGAGCTCAGGGGTGTTGCACTCCGCGCTGAGGTGAGCGAGGATGATATGCTGAAGACGTGGGCTGGCTATCTCATGAACGAAGTCTCCTGCCTGTTCGTTCGACAGATGTCCCCACGCGCCCGCGATGCGCTGGACGAGGCTGTAGGGACGATTCGACTGCTGGAGCATCTGGGGGTCATAGTTTGACTCAAGGAAGAGTCCGTCAAGATCGTAGAAGTGAGGGATGATCTTCTTGCTGATATGCCCTGTGTCGGTTAGGTAGCCGAGGCGCACGCCCCTGCTCTCGAAGATGAAGCCCGCAGGCGCGACGCTGTCGTGATTCGTTTCCACAGGTGTGATGCGGCAGTCGTCTAGCTCGCAGGACTGCTCGTACTGCAAGTTATGGAAGCGTGCTTGAGGTGCCATGGCACGTAGGTCTGGGCTGCAGTGGGTGGTGCAGTAGATATTCAGGTCGAATTTCTTAGAGAGCTGACCGAGACCACAGCAGTGATCCTTGTGCTCATGAGTGATGAAGACAGCATCGAGCTCACGCGGAGTTATTTGGTGTCGCTTTAGTGCGTCCACGATGCGCTTGCAGCTGATGCCCGCATCGACGAGGATACGGCATTTCTCTGTTCGGATCAGGGTGGCGTTTCCCTTGCTGCTGCTTGCTAGTACATCAATGCGTATCATGGGCGCGCCTAGTATGGTTATTTTTCTGCGTCACTGCAAGCATAAAAATTGCCTTTTCATTGCCTTTTACGTTTGCTGCTGCTAGAATCAGCTCATGAGCTTTTCGCGCCATTGTCGCCTGTCCTTGCCTGCCCTCGCGGCTATGCTTTTCATTCCATCCTGTAGCTCTGTATCGAGTGAGAAAGAGGTATCAGGGACGACTGGTCTGACTTCTCCCATCGCCTACATGCCCGAGCAGCTCTGCTATCTCGACAGCGTCATTCCCTCGCTGAGAGTGGATCTCATGTATACGGGCAGTGATAATTTCGTCGGTCGTCCCATCGCTGGCTACACGACTGGCACTCGTCCCATCCTGCGCCGTGATGCAGCCATCGCCTTCCGCGCGGCTGTGAAGGAGATAGAGAGTCATGGCTACCTCGTGCTTCTGCGCGATGCCTATCGTCCGCACCGCGCACTGGCAGACATCGCGGCCTGGGCGAAGACGCCTGAGCAGAGCATGAAGCAGAAGTACTATCCGAATATTGATAAAAGCCGCATCCATGCGGATAAGTATATAGGCCTGAGCTCCGAGCATAGCCTCGGTGTCGCGGTAGACATCACGTTACTCGATGCTACTACAGGGCTAGAGATAGACATGGGCGGACATGTTGACTTCCTCGATCCCAGCTCCGCGACGCGCTATGATGGTCGCAAGATCTCCGCTGAAGCGAAGAAGAATAGGGCTTTCCTGCGCAGCACGATGCGAAAGCATGGCTTCTATAATTACAGGAAGGAGTGGTGGCATTACTGGCTCGGTAAGGCTGAGGCTCCACTCATCCGATACGACTTCGCGCTGAACGATCATCTCGTTGAGCGTCGAAAAGCGGCAAACTAAAACTACTTCTTGCGAATTTCGAATGGCACGTCTTCACAGCGCATCTGCCATTCGTAGTCATATCCCGATCCCTCTGCTATGCCTGTGCTCGGGCTATCGAAGGTGAGCTTCAGCGTGTACTTGATAGGATAGAGTCCAGATTCTGAGTTAGACGCGTAGGTAAGCGTCGCCTCCGTGGCGGAGATCTTCTCATAGCTCAGCTCCGTAAGGCACTTCGGGTGACAGTCTTTCGTGAGGTCCATATCCTTAGGTATGGTCAGCGAGTCATTCATCCACGTGCGCTCTTGCCACGCTGTGTCGATGTCGGCGATGACGCGTATGTCGACATCTCCCTGCTGGAAGTACAAGTCTAGGACATTCCCGCCCAGTGAGTCTGGGCTTTGGAAGGGGGCTGCCTGATGCGAACATGCCGTAAGAGTCAGCGAGGCGATGAGTGCATAAAGAGACTTTTTCATGCCTACAATATACACAGCACGCGTCGAGTTAGTCAAGCCTTTAAAAAAGAGAGTTTACTAACTTATTATCTATTAGAATAGGATAAAGAAGTCCACGGACTTCGCCAGCATCATCATGACGTACCAGATGAGCATGGATAGGGGGATGAGGATGGCAGGCAGGAGGATGGGGAAGGAGCGCAGGGGGAGGTATTCTGCGATCTTTACTGGCACGAGGCTGCCTGTCAGTAGGGCTACAGGTACCCAGAGTCTGCCACGCTTGCTGTAGACGAACAGTGCGTACATGCGCAGAATGATCAGAGCTGCGAGTATACTAAAGCTATAGAGATAGAATGAGTCAGAAGAGGACTCCACACTGTAGGTGAAGCTGCTAATCAGCCTCGCGAGATTCAGCGTGAAGTAGATCTGCAAGCTGTAAATCATGATGGGGCTCAGGAAGGCTATGATAGCGCAGCCTATGCAGCGAGCGCGAGACTCGCAGCTCGGAGTCTGTATATCACGTGCATCAAGGCTGAGATCTGGCTTCGCGGTTTTAATGAACTTGTAGATCACCCATGCTGCTAGAGCGAGGATGGAGACGAGGTAGAGGGTGCTGCTATATTCCCACCCATAGCAGAAGTAAAAGAGCAGGTACATGACAGCAGCGGGGAAGAGGCTCAGCATCGCTGCGGTGAGTAGGCGGCGTCCGCTGGTCTTCTGTGCTCCCACTTGGATGATACCTGACATGGACGCTATCATGATCATGATGATACTGCTCATCTGCAAGATAGCACTGGTGATCGTTATATACATGTATGAATCACCGCGCACAGCTAGACCTAAGGCATCATAGATCATACTAAAGATGCTGACGACTCCTACTATGATTCCTAGAATAGCGGTGAGCTTGATCCCACCTTGCTGGAGAAGAAGTGCGGTAAAGAGAGGGATCACCAGCAAGATGCTGAACATAACCACAGGCTGTGCCCACAGAGCGATGAAGCCTGTCGTAGCCAGAGGCAGCATCTGCGTATCAGCAGGAATGGGGCTCAGCGGCTGATATCCTGCGAGGATGGAGAAAATCGCGATGAGCGGAGCTAGGCTCATGAGGCCAACGAGGCAGAAGTAGAATGAGCGATTCTTTTTCGGGATAACGGGGGTAAGATCTCTAGTCATGGATGCCATGGTAATGGATATTGTGTTGCGTTTTAGAATAGGCTATCACGCCGCTGAATACCAGCTTAAATTTAGACTGTATACCTTTTTCCGGTAAGGAATAAAGGAAGCAAGAGGAATACACATAAAAATACAATCATGGTAGGAGGGAAGCAGCAGCAGAGGGCGGCGACAAAGCACAAGGCGTAGCCATAGTAAAGCGTCATCAGAGGCTCTATGCTTGCGCGCGTGATGATGGCTATGAACATGCACAGCAGCCCTAGCAGGAGTGAAATGTTCACGACATAGGGCCAGTGCATCACTATATTAAATTCTGTATCGAAGCCCAGACTTAAAAGAGGAGAAGGAAGAGCGATGCAGTACAGCAGCATCAAGATGAGATAGATGACTACAGTCATACCTGTAAAAGAAATGAGAGTCACACCGATGAAGAGGATGAGGCTAACGATGAGAGTGCTGTTGAGTTCTATATTACTGATAGCTTGGCCATAGTTCTGTAGCTCGAATGTCTTCACAAATGATGCGATGGCGATGAAGAAGATGATGGTAAATACGAGGACAAAGTCGGGTACATTCGCACGCCGCGCCACCTTTGTATCCGCGTCACTAGGCTGGGCATCGTAGAAGAAGACATCTTTTAGAAGGAGGGCAGCGAGGCAAAAAATCGCCATAGTCCCTCCGATAAAGAGTGAAGGAATAGCAGCGTAGCTCATCAGATGTCCTAGCCCGAGAAGGATGGCCGCGCAGCATGCAGAAGTGAGCAGGAGGCGCGCTACCGCTTTTTTCGCACCTCCGAGCTGAATAATAGAAAAGAGTGTGGGTAATAAGGTGAAGCAGAGGCTCACACTCAGGCATACGCGCATCCCTAGTTCGAGACTATATACCCCGCTATCATCCACGCTAGAGTATTCCTTGAATAGCAGACCTATGAAAAATACCAGTATGCCGATGATGAGCTGAAGGCGCGCACTCTTTCTTACAGCAGGTATGAGCAGGAGGAGCGCGATGATGACTGCTGGAAAGAAAAAAGCGATGAGGCTCAACGCTCCTATGACGGGGACGAGTAGGGTGGGGATAAGCGTGTCTGGATGGTCGCTTGAGAGATTCGCATGAATGACGCTTGGTAGGCAGAGCAGGATGCAGAGAAAGGGGAAGTGAAGCCAATGAGCTCTGGGGAGAAGTGTATCGGGATTCTGTTCTTCTTTCATGACGCCTTATAAAAAGTAGCCCCCTGCGCGTGAGACGCGCAGGGGGTGAGTGTGATGTTTCTGATTACAGCTCCTTTTGGAGCTTCTTCATGCCTGCATGGTAGGCATCGACACCTTCTTGATACTTCAGCTGTGTGGGCTTCATCTTATCGAAGAGGGGAAGGAGGCTCGTGATGAAGGCATCGAGCTTCTTCTTGAATGCAGGATCTTTCGCGGCCTTCGCGCGCAGAGCCTGCATCTTTTCAAACTCCTCTATACCATCGCGCAGCTTTTCAAAGCGCAGGGAGCTGAGGTTACCAGGGTAGACGAGGTAGCAGTCACCTGTAGGCCAGTTACCGAAGTCTGTGCTCTCGAAGGGATTGCGATTCCACGAGTTGTACGCCCAGCGGAGGAATCCATCGAGGTCATGCACGGCAGCGTACATGCCCAGCCATTCAGACTCTTCTAAGGGAGAGTGTGTGAAGGTGTTTGGGCGCTTCGGGTTCGTGCAGACGTAGAAGGTGGTCTTCAGACCCGCCTTCTTACGCTCAGCAAGCAGAGGTGCTGTGATCATCCTTGAGTGATCGAGCTGAGGGGAGATGTCGTAGACGAGCCCGCTCGCATTCGATGGGTGGTTCGTCGCGGACACGACCTTCAGCTTCGGCCCGTACTTCGCCATGACAGCATTCGCGGCACGCAGCATGTGGTCAGGGCGTTCGTCTATGCCTATGCAGGCGATATCCATCCAGCCCTTCTTCTCAAGATGCTTGGAGAAGTCGACGAGGAAGGGACCCCAGAGCTTTTCGTAGTCTGGTGAGGTAGGGTTACAGGCTACTTCTTCATAGAAGCCTGTCTTCTGATCGAGGACGCGCAGCTTCAGAGACCAGGGTATCATGGTGTAGCAGGAGATCTGATCCTTGATGCCCACTTCATTAATCATGAAGCTGACCCATTTGTCAAAAATAGTGTAGTCCCATGTGTAAGTGCCATCAGGCTTGCGAATCCACTCGACCATACTGGGGAAGGGGTCGTAGCACTGACCACCCCAAGCCTCGTGCATGAGGGAGGCAGTGATGACCTTCTGACCTGCGTCAGCGAGACGCTTCATCAGAGGCTTCATGATGGCGAAGTGCTCATCAGACCAGACTTCGACACCGTGGACGCGTGCGACAGCATCAGGGTACTGCCAGAGGTCGATGTGGGCTGTCCAGTCTTCTGGCTTTTTCAGGGTAGGGGAGATGACCCTGATTTCTACAGGGACGGACTGCGTCTTCTCGCCGTGAGCCTTCACGGAGACGCTGCCCTTGTAGACACCTGTGCTGGCATCACGTGGGATGTCGACAGAGACCCAGATGCTGCGGTTGATACCAGCCTTGTCACTGAGCCTTTCGTTCGCCTTATTCGAGATGATGTCGGCGCGTGGCTCACCATGTCCGCGTGTGAACTTGACGAATTGGGCGGTGAGGGGGAGGTTCTTACCTGCCTTGTTTGCAGGACTCTTCACCGATGTCATGATCTGGGAGAGTGCTGCTTCACCAGAGACGAGAATCTGAGCGTTCACACGCTCGCCGCGCCATGCTGTGAGGCGTATCGTGTTCTGAGGAAGGGTAGGCTCTGTCACTTCACCTGTCCATGGGAGACGCACGAGGTCGTCATAAGCGCGTACGAGCATGGAGCCGCCTTCTGCGCTAGCGAAGCCTTTTATTTCGACGAGGTGACCGCCCTGAGCATTTCCATTACTATTTCTAGTAAAGGTGACGCGCACGTAGCGGAGCTTCTGAGGGGTGAAGGTGTATTCATTCCCCGAGGCTGTGCCTGCGATGGAGTTCGCGCGCTGGTCGACGAGCATCTTCCAGTTCTTGCCGTCATTTGAGCCTTCGATCTTGTACTGGTAGATGCGACCATCTTCCCAGTAAGGCCAGATCTGGATGCGGCTGATATCCTGCGGGCTGCCCATGTCGATTTGGTAGAAGACGGGGATTTTCTCAGCGCCCCAGTAGGACTTCGCTTCGACTTTTCCGTCGATCGCCTTAGCTGGGACGTCCTTATCCCAGTGGGGAGATGCGGTGACTTTAGCTCCCGCGAAGATGTTTTTTTCTGTAGCCGTCGTCTTAGGCTGTGCTCCCCACAGACCCATTTCGTCGACATGCTTGCGATCAATTGATTGTGCTAGATTCGTGCTAGGTAATAAGAGCGCAAGAGATAATAATGATGCCAGTTTACGTGATGAAATATTAAGCATATGTAGACAGTATAGCAAATAAAAACCCGCATATCAAGTATGATGTTTTCTGGAGTAAAAAAGCTATTGTAAATAAGTGATTAATGTATTTGTGAAGTGTGGTTGGAGAAAAATCGTAGGCTGTCACTATATTTCCTTGCTCGCAGAAGAAAAAACTGTTAATCGTAATACACAATGAAACAGATCATTACACCACTTCTTTTGACGGCGAGTCTCCTGCATGCAGCACCGAGCACGAATCACGGCAGCATCTTCGACCAGCTAGTCCCCAGCCCTGCGCAGAGCCAGCTAAGCGCGCAGCAGCTCCCAGAGCACTACTCCAGCCGCTCAGCCATCCCAGCAGATGTAGACCTCTGCCTCACTCTGACCCAGCCTAGTGCCAGTATCAAGAGTCTGCAAGAGTACATCCCCATGCTGGTCACGGCGCATGGTTTTGCCCAGCAGGTAGAGAATATCAGCTTCGCTCTAGCTAAAGACAGCATCGCAACGAGCTCTGATTTACTCTTCCACATACACCTGATCAGCGCCTATACGGCTGAAATGGAAAGAGTAAGTTCATCGACGCAGTGCACACTTCAGTCAATTGGCGAATCTGAGAACTCAGTGCCCGAGCCGTTTCGCGACACCATTAAAAAGAATCAAGACTACTGTGAGCATATTCACAAGAAGGTAGAAACGCTGAAATCTCAGCTCAGCAACCTCAAGCTTCCTGACATCTACCTCAGCGCGAGCGTCAAGCCCGAGCTCATCTACCAGCTCCAGTCGCTTATTCCAGCTATGGAGAGCATGATACAGCCAGATAGGGAGATCCCCTTGGGTGAGGGCTGTTCTATTAAAGACATCACGATGACGAGAATAGGAGCTGATATTAAAATAACAGCCAGCATCATGATCTATGGAGACGAGAAGCCTTACACGCTCTACGTCCATGTCGGTGATCAGAGCATTCACCTCGTCGGTAGCCCTGATGAGCAGACCGCTATGCATAAGCTCGCTGCTGCCGATTCCTTGCTCGCGAAGCCTGATGCCCCACGTATGCCCGCGCAGAGTGATGTGCAGTTACTCGTTCAAAATCGAGATATACTTAAAATCATTATTACTAAGTTGACTGACAAATCATTCAACCTTCATAACATTTATTATAGTTACGACCACTCATCTGAAGAGTGCGCAACCGAAATGGAGAAAACAAAGAAAGAGTACGCATTAATCATGAGCGAACTCCCTCATGTTTTACCCACGCTTGAAGACGGACTATGCGCGAACATCACCCTGTCAGAGAATCCTCAACTGGAGCTCACATGGAAGGATACGCGCTATCAGTTCAGCCCCAGTCCCAGCAAGGCTAGCGCTCTGATCTCAGATGAAACAGAGTTCTACTTTGAGAGCAGTCAGGTTAATATAGCTACCATCGCCACTCTTCTAAAAAACCTTACTAAACTCGGTGATAAGCAAGATAAGATAGCCGCGGCCCTCATCTCCACAGCCATGACTGGTCAATCAGTCCTCGCAGGGGTTGGCGGCGTGGATTACCTCTATCTCGGTATTCATGATCGTGCCGCCGCGCAGCAAGGGCTGGAGATCTTAGCTCAGATGGAAGCTTCGTACGAACAGAATGAAGACGGTAAGTACGTCGCGGTAGAGAAACCCGCCGGCACTCTCCCAAAAAACACCACTCTCACGGACACCCACATCACCATGTGCAACGAGCCAGCCTTCCTGCAGCGCGTAACAGAAGCCCCAGCAGGCGCATCTCAATCGGGAGCTCTCTTCTATGGCATCCTGTATGAAGACGATCTGCCTCCCTTTGAGACCGTCTACGGTCGCCTCACTAACGAAGGACAGGAGAACACGATAAAAATCCAGCTGAGACGCTAAGCCTCACGAAATATCCCATTTCATTCACGAAGCCCAGTGGTGCATGACCGCTGGGCTTCGTCAGTACACAGATCACATGGCAACATGAGTTCAAGCCGAAGAGCAGCCTCGCCTCCGATGCTCGCTTGAGCATCTAGTAAGAAAGTTCTCCGCTGTCACTATTTTTCCTTGCTCACGGTAGAAAAAACTGTTAATCGTAATACACAATGAAACAGATCATTACACCACTTCTTTTGACGGCGAGTCTCCTGCATGCAGCACCGAGCACGAATCACGGCAGCATCTTCGACCAGCTAGTCCCCAGCCCTGCGCAGAGCCAGCTAAGCGCGCAGCAGCTCCCAGAGCACTACTCCAGCCGCTCAGCCATCCCCGCAGATGTAGACCTCTGCCTCACTCTGACCCAGCCTGGTGCCAGTATCAAGAGTCTGCAAGAGTACTTCCCTGGGATCATCGCGGCGCATGATTTTGCCCAGCAGGTAGAGAATATCAGCTTCGCTCTAGCTAAAGACAGCATTGCTACTAGCTCCGTTTTGTTCAACCACATACTCCAAATCAGTACCTGCACGTCTAAAATAGAAAGTATGGCTATGTCGATACAGGAAATAGAGAAGAGAATTGGCGAATCTGAGAACCCAGACCCCGAGCTGCTTCTCGACATCCTCAAAAACTATCAACACAGCTATGAACATACCCGCAAGCAGGTGGAAACGCTGAAATCTCAGACCAGCAGCCACGTGCTCCCTGACATCTACCTCAGCGCGAGCGTGAAGCCCGAGCTCATCTCCCAGCTCCAGTCGCTTATTCCAGCTATGGAGAACATGATACAGCCTGACACGGTTATCCCCCTGGGTGAGGACTGTTCTATTAAAGACATCACGATGACAAGAATAGGAGCTGATATTAAAATATCAGCCAGTATCATGATCTATGGAGACGAGAAGCCCTACACGCTCTACCTCCGTGTCGGTGACCAGAGCATTCATCTCGTCGGTAGCCCTGATGAGCAGACCGCTATGCATAAGCTCGCTGCTGCCGATTCCTTGCTGGAGAAGCCTGATGCCCCACGTATGCCAGCGCAGAGTGATATGCAGTTAGTCGTTCAGAACCTAGATTTCCTTAAAACCATTGTCACCGCGATGATGGGCAACTCATTTAATCAATATAATATTCATTATACTTCCGTCGACATCTCTTCTGAAGAACGCATAGCCGAGGCGGAGAAAATGAAGAAAGAGCAGGCTTTAATCAAGAGTGAGCTCCTCAAAGCCTTACCCACGCTTGAAGACGGACTCTGCGCGAACATTACCCTGTCAGAGAATCCTCAACTGGAGCTCACATGGAAAGATACGCTCTATCAGTTCAGCCCCAGCCCCAGCAAGGCTAGCTTCCTGATCTCAGATGAAACAGAGTTCTACTTTGAGAGCAGTCAGGTCAATATGGCTCCCATCGCCACCTTTTTTAAAAATGTCTACGAGATCGACAATGGAGACGAAACTAAAGCCTTCTCCATCATCACCGCAGCCATGAATGGTCAATCAGTGGTCACGGAGCTTGGTAACGTGAGATACCTCAATCTCGGTATTCATGATCGCGCCGCCGCTCAGCAAGGGCTGGAGATCCTAGCACAGATGGGAACTGCGTACGAAGAGAATGAAGCAGGCGAGTACGTCGCGGTAGAGAGACCCGCTGGCACTCTTCCAGAAGACATCACTCTCACGGACACTCACATCACCATGTGCAACAAGCCCTCCTTCTTGCAGCGCGTAGCAGAAGCCCCAGCAGGCACTTCGCAATCGGGAGCTCTCTTCTATGGCATCCTGTATGAAGGCGATCTGCCTCCCTTTAAGTCCGTCTACGGTCGCCTCACTAACGAAGGAGAGGAGAACACGATAAAAATCCAGCTGAGACGCTAAGTCTCATGGAATATCCCATCTCATTCACGAAGCCCAGTGGTTCATGACCGCTGGGCTTCGTCAGTATAGGGCACCTTGCGAAATTAGCAGCTTCGGATTTTGCTTGCAGTTTGGATGATAATTTGCGGCGTTTGG
>CAYJJD010000051.1:0-23935 GCA_964370425.1 uncultured Akkermansia sp.
ACAATCTGAGCGTAGCGAAGATGCTGAGGATGGTAGTTGCCAGAGGTGGCACTAAACGAGCCCTAGAAACGTATATATCGTACACCCAACCCGCAAATTTCCACTCATCAACCATCACCGATTCAAGATATCCAAGTTTATGAAAAGCTCAGCGGCTTTTCTTATTTTTGCATTGTTGGCACACGCTTGCTATCTTGTAGAAAATTATGAGTGATGAGCCAATATCTGAATTTTTGTGGGAGTCTGTCTCGTAAATACCATATAGGGTTTCTAAGGGCATATTTGAGTTTATTTTCGAAAGGAATTTTTTCGTAAGCACAAAAGTCACCGTATTCACATACGAACAGAGCTTCGCCATTAGTTGGATTCATCATCTCTGTTTCTGTCCCCAGTTCTGCATACAAATGGTTAAGATACCTTTCGCCAATACGTAAATGAGTTGCAATGCGTTTTAAGCTTAATCTTTTTAACGAATCAGGATGATCGCCAGAGAAATTCACCTTTTCTTTGTAGTGAACAAAGTAATTGCGCTCACTAAATATGAGAGCTACTCTCTTTTGTTGGAAAGGGAGTGTACCCTCCATCCCTTGCCCTTTCTTTATATCACTTATGATCGCAATCTTTCTACTGATTGGAGCGCCTAGTTTTCTATTTGATTGATTGTGCAGATTTAAGTACGCGTTGATTGAGGATTCGATACTCAGCGCGAGAAATATAATGGTGTTAAGTGCATAATTTATTGGTTCATACAGGTAGGGAGTATTATTCTCCTGAGTGCATTTTGTAATTTGTTTATATTTAGCAAAATTTCTTTTTGCCTCGTTATAGTATATTACCTCGCAATTTAATCTGAAAGCAAATGCCATAATTTAATCCTATCATTTTAGCTATATATAGCAAGAAGTTAGAAACCATAAAGATGTGTCGCAAGGACAAGAGAAATGTGCACTGCAGCATATTCATTCGAGGCATGGTTAGGTTTTTTTGTGTGAAAAAATGTTATTTAGTGCTACGATGAACTTTATCGTTGATACTAGAGGCATTTCTTGCTAGCATTTCATGTAATGAGTCCATCGAATGAATCAGAGGAGACTACTAAGCTCCGCTACATCACCCCTGCCTTAGAAGGTGCGGGGTGGGATAAGTATACGCAGATTCAAATGGAGTATTTTTTCACCGATGGGCGCGTCATCGTCGATGGTAGTAAGACCCATCGAGGCAAGCGCAAGAAAGCCGACTACCTGCTCAGCTACAAGCCGAATATCCCTCTCGCTGTCCTAGAGGCGAAGGATTCCTCACACTCTGTAGGCTCAGGCATGCAGCAAGCCATCGACTATGCCCGCATCTTAGACCTGCCCTACGCCTACAGCTCGAATGGGCATGGATTTCTAGAGCATGACATGAGAGCGGGGGTAGAGCGTGAGCTCACGCTCGCCGAGTTCCCTACGCCCGAGCAGCTCTGGGCACGCTACCTAGACGCGCAAGAGCTCAGCCCACCGCAGGAAAAGATCGTCGCTGAGCCCTACCATGTGCAGATCGGTGATAGTCGATCACCACGCTACTATCAGCGCATCGCCATCAATCGCACGATTGAAGCCATCGCCCAAGGGAAGAATCGCATCCTGCTCGTCATGGCTACAGGCACAGGAAAGACCTATACCGCCTTCCAGATCGTCCACCGTCTCTGGAAATCGGGCAGCAGAAAGAAAATCCTCTACCTCGCAGATCGAAACATCCTTATCGACCAGACGATTCAGCAGGACTTCAAGCCCTTCTCTAAGGTCATGACAAAAATAGAAGGCAAGAAGCTCGATAGCTCCTACGAGGTTTATCTCGGGCTCTACCAGCAGCTCGCGGGCGAGGAGGGCTGCGAGCCCTTCCGCGCCCTACAGCCTAGCTTCTTTGATCTCATTCTCATCGACGAATGCCACCGAGGATCGGCAAAGGCCGACTCCCTCTGGCGCAAGATACTCGACTACTTCTCCTCTGCCACACAGATCGGACTCACCGCTACGCCTAAAGAGAATAACGAAGTCTCCAACATGGCCTACTTCGGCGAGCCTCTCTACACCTACAGTCTCAAGCAGGGGATAGAAGACGGCTTCCTCGCCCCCTACAAGGTGCTACGCGTCGGGCTCGACCGTGACCTAGAAGGCTGGAGACCTATCGCAGGTCAGAAAGATGTCAATGGCTACGAGATAGAAGACCGCGAGTACAACACACGCGACTACGATAAGAAGCTGATCATCGACGAGCGCACTGCCACCGTCGCGCGTCGCATTAGTAAGTTCCTGAAATCAACCGACCGTTTTGCGAAGACCATCGTCTTCTGCGCGAACATCGACCACGCCGAGCGCATGCGCCAAGCTCTCATTAATGAGAACAGCGACCTCTTTGCCCAAGACCCTCGCTATATCATGCGCATCACAGGAGATAATGAGATAGGGAAAGCCCAGCTCGACAACTTCATCGACGAGGACAGCCGCTACCCCACCATCGTCACCACCTCCCAGCTGCTCACTACAGGTGTCGATTGCAAGACCTGCAAGCTCATCGTGCTCGACAGCTGTATCAACTCCATGACCGAGTTCAAGCAGATCATCGGCCGCGGCACGCGACTACTTCCCGACTATGGGAAAGAATATTTCACCATCATTGACTTCCGCGAAGTATCACGCCACTTTGCCGACCCCGCCTTTGACGGCGACCCCATCGTCATCATAGAAGAAGACCCACAGCCTTACGGCGACGGGGATGGAGACGGAGATGGCGACGGCACAGCAGCAGAAGAACCCCAGCCCCCCTACGGAGATCCCCCACACGAGCCAGATCCCAAATCCCCCAATCCTGAGTCCCGCATCATCTACCGCGTGCGCGGAGTAGACGTACGCATCCTCAACGAACGCGTGCAGTACTACGGGAAAGACGGAAAGCTCGTCACCGAGAGCATCACCGACTACTCGCGGCGCAACATCCTCGGCGAGTACGCCACCCTCGACGCCTTCCTTCACGCATGGAACAGTGAGGAGAAAAAGCAAGCCATCATCGACGCTCTCCAAGAGCAAGGCGTGCTCCTCCAGTCCCTCCGCGACGCAGCAGGGCAGCCCGACATCGACGACTTCGACCTCATCTGCCACGTCGCCTATGACAAAGCCCCCTTGACAAAAGCGGAACGCGTCCAGCAGGTACGCAAGCGGCACTACCTCCACCAGTATTCCGAGCAGGCGCAGCAGGTGCTCCAAGCCCTGCTGGAAAAATACATGAATGAAGGCATCGCCGAGCTCGAAGAGCTCGAAGTCCTCTCGAACGCCCCCTTTAGCAGCTTCGGCAGTCCTATGAAGATAGCCGAGTTCTTCGGTGGAAAGAGGAACTACATCCGCGCCGTCCGTGAGCTCGAGCACGCCATCTACACCGCCTAAGCCCACGTCGCCTTGCGATCACACCCTTTTTTACCTATAGTCTTTTTTCTCTCTATTCGCCAAAAAAATACATGAACTTCAGCACCTTTGTCAAACGCCTCGAAAACATCATGCGCAAGGACGCCGGCATCAACGGTACCGCCCAGCGCATCGAGCAGATCGTCTGGATCCTCTTTCTAAAAGTCTACGACGAGAAAGAAAAAATCTGGGAATTCTACGAAGAAGACTACCGCCCCATCATCCCCGAGCGTCTCCGCTGGCGTAACTGGGCGCACGACGCGAAAGACGGACAGGCACTCACAGGGGAGAGTCTCCTCGACTTTGTGAACAACGAGCTCTTCCCCCAGCTGAAGAACCTCGAGATCACCCCCAGCACGCCCAAGCGCCACCTCATCGCGCGCGCCGCCTTTGAGGACAACAACAACTATATGAAAGACGGCGTCTCGCTGCGACAGGTCATCAACGTCATCGACGAGATCGACTTCGACGACCACAGCGACCGCCACGCGCTCGGCGACATCTATGAGAACATCCTGCGCAGCCTCCAGAGCGCGGGGCACTCAGGCGAGTTCTACACCCCGCGTGCGCTCACCGACTTCATCGTCGCCATGATCGACCCGAGACTAGGCGAGAGCATCGCCGACTTCGCCTGCGGGACAGGCGGCTTTCTCACCTCATCGCTGAAGCATCTCAAGCCACAGATCAGCACCGTTGCCGACCGCAAGCAATACAGCGAGACCGTCTTTGGCTGTGAGAAAAAGGCGCTCCCCTTCCTCCTCTGCTCGACGAACATGCTGCTCCACGAGATCGACAGCCCAAACATCATGCACGGCAACGCGCTCGACAAGCGCCTGCGCGACTACAAGGAGGCGGACAAATACGACCTCATCCTCATGAATCCCCCCTATGGAGGCAGTGAAGACGCCGCCATCCAGCAGAACTTCCCCGCTGAGCTGCGCAGCAGTGAGACCGCCGATCTCTTTATGGCGCTCATCATGCAGCGACTCCGTAAGAAGGGGCGCGCCGCCGTCGTCCTCCCCGAGGGGCTCATCTTTGGCGATAGCAACGTGCAGATCGCGATCAAGAAAAAACTCCTCTCCGAGTTCAACCTCCACACCATCATCCGTCTCCCGCACAGCGTCTTTGCCCCCTACACCAGCATCCATACGAATGTGCTGTTCTTTGACGCCACAGGCAGCACGGAGGAGACCTGGTTCTACCGCCTCGACATGCCCGAGGGCTACAAGAACTTCTCGAAGACCAAGCCCATGCAGCTCGCCCACTTCGCCCCCGTCATGGACTGGTGGCAGCAGCGCGAGGAGATCATCATCGACGGATGCGACAAGGCGAGGAAATACACCCCCGCCGAGATCGCCGCGGGCAACTACAGCCTCGACTACTGCAAGTTCCCCAAAGCGGAGGAAGAAATTCTACCTCCAGCCGAGCTCATCGCCCAGTATCAGGAGAAGCGCGCCAGTCTCAATGCCCAGATAGATAGCATCCTGACAGAGATCACCCAGCAGCTCGGCATCACGATTGACACGGAAAAGGAGAAAGACTAAAAAGCCCATGACTGAGAAACAACTGCTCAACTCCATCCTCCAGCGCGCCATCGAGGGCAAGCTCGTCGTCCAAGACCCTAGCGATGAGCCCGCAAGCAAGCTCATCGAGCGCATCCGTGAGGAAAAGACACGCCTCATCAAGGAGAAGAAAATCCGTGCGCCCAAGCAGGATTCCTACATCTACCGCAAGGACGACGGTTCTTTTTATGAACGTATCGGCAAGACGGAGATCTGCATCGACGACGAGCTCCCCTTTGAGATCCCCGACAGCTGGGAATGGGCGCGGTTGGGGAGTATCGCTAGTAAAATAGGAGCAGGAAGCACGCCAAAAGGAGGTAGAGAGGTTTATCAGCAAAGCGGCATTAAGTTTATTCGATCTCAAAATGTGTATAATGATGGTTTACGTTTGAGTAATGTTGCTTATATTCAAGAGAGTATACATCAAGGAAAGCCCAATAGCCAAGTAGTCGCAAATGACCTTCTCCTCAATATCACAGGAGCGTCTATTGCGCGATGCGCGCTTGTGCCTAGGGATTTTGATACGGCAAATATTAATCAGCATGTTCTCATTATTCGACTAATTGATCTAGAGGTGAAAAATTTTGTCCATTTGATGATAACATCTGCAACGACCTTTGATCTGATTATGAAGCAGCAAGTAGGCGGGACAAAAGAAGGATTGAGTGCTGCGAAAGCTACAGAATTGCTCATTCCCTTGCCCCCGCTAGCAGAGCAAAAGCGCATCATCGAACAAATAGAAGCACTACGCCCCCTGACAAAACGCTACGGAGAAGCCAACGCGCAGCTCGAAAGCCTCAATGCCGCCTTCCCAAGACAGCTCAAGCAATCCCTCCTCCAAGCAGCGATCCAAGGACAACTCGTCCCCCAAGACCCCACAGACGAGCCCGCCCAAAAACTCCTCGACCGCATCCGCGAAGAAAAACAACGCCTCATCAAGGAGAAAAAAATCAAAGCCCCCAAGCAAGAATCCACCATCTACCGCAAAGCCGACGGCTCCTTCTACGAGCGCATCGGCAAGACCGAAACCTGCATCGACGACGAGCTCCCCTTCACCATCCCCGACAGCTGGGAATGGGCGCGGTTGGGAAGTATAGTCATTAATCGTGATAGTGAAAGAATACCATTGTCGAAGGAACAGCGTATGGGTGTTTTAAAAATATATGATTACTATGGAGCATCAGGAATAATCGATAAGGTAGAAAATTTTATATTTGAAGATCCACTTTTATTGATAGGAGAAGATGGCGCAAATCTAATTACTAGAAGTAAGCCTATTGCATTTATCGCAAGGGGAAAATATTGGGTTAATAATCATGCTCACGTTTTAGAGCCTCTCGCAGGTATCATTATAGATTACTTAGAGTTGTTCATCAATGCTATTCCTTTGAATTCATATGTAACGGGTACAGCGCAACCCAAAATGAATCAAAAGAAAATGAATACAATATTTGTATGTGTTCCTCCTATTGAAGAACAAATAAAAATTACAAATAAAATAAATTATATAAATAAAATAACAGGGTAATTTATGATGATTAATCTATCAGATTCCATTGAGCAAATCGTAGAGGATATCCGAGCGAATGGCGAATGGATAGAGGGGATGCAGCTTGAGTTTAAAAAAGCTCAGGGCGGCGTCCCCAAGGATATCTGGCCGACTTATTCTGCATTTGCGAATACAGAAGGAGGACTTATTGTCCTTGGCGTGCATGACAAGGGGCATATTCTGGGATTAGACAATCCTCAGAAAATGCGCAAGGATATTATTGATACAGCGAATAATTTAAATAAAGTTAGTTGTAATCTTATTGATAATAAAGATCTCGTAGAGGTTGTGATCAAGGGGAAATCTATTCTTGTTATTCGTGTAAGGCGCGCTGATAATAGCGAAAGACCTGTGATACTAGACAACAATGGGGCAGAATGCTATAGGCGTAATGATTCAGCAGATCAGCGATGCTCGGATGAGCTACGCTATCAGATGATACGTGATAAAGATATTAATTCTCAAGATGCTGTAATAATATCTCACACCTCTTTTGCAGATTTCGATCCTGAAACAATCAGCCAGTATAGAAATCTGATGGCGCATGTGAATCCTCGACATCAGTGGTTGAGGGAGAGTGATGAAGGCTTTCTAAGAAAAGTTCGCGCCTATGCCGTCGATAGAAAAACGGGGGAGCAAGGTGTGACTTTGGCGGGGCTGCTTATGTTTGGTTCTGATGATGCGATTCGAGAGTTGCGCCCTCAATACAAGGTTGAGTATCTCAAACTGCTGGATAAGCCCACAACGGAGCAGCGATGGCTTGACCGTATTTATATTGACGGTAATTGGCACCCTAATCTTTTTCAATTTTTTCACCGTGTGATTAATAAACTTGAGCAAAATGTCCAAAATCCTTTTTCTATCCCAGATAAGACTATTCGCAGTGATATGACTCTGGTACATATTGCAATACGTGAAGCATTGGCGAATGCTATTATTCACGCTGATTATGCTTCTAGCATAGGTGTGCGCATTGAACAATCCTCAAGAGGTATTGTCCTTAGGAATGCTGGCAGTCTGTTATTGCCGAAAGATACAATTTTGCAAGGTGGTTACACGAAATGCAGAAATCCTCTTTTGCAAACAATGTTTAGTTTGATAGGTATTTCTGAAAAAGCGGGTTCGGGCGTGGATAAATTGCTCAAAGCTTGGCTGGACGAATATATAGCTGCTCCTACAGTGGAGGAATTGTGTAATCCTGTAGTCGTCGAGTGGGAGCTTCCTTATGCAGAGTTATTGAATCGTAATAAATTAAATATCATACAGAATGTGTTGGGCGAGTATGAGTATACTAGCCTTGATTTCTGGCAAAAGTTGATTCTCTTATACTTACCCGTCGATCAATGGTATTCACGTAATGAATTAGCAAAGTTTATCCCTATCCATCCTTCAGATATTTCGCGTACGCTTACAAAACTTGTTAAAGAAGGGCATATTATTTCACAGGGCAGGAGTAGTTCTACTACTTATCAGCTCGCGCCTAAGTTTCTGATTCCACATGAAGATGCTTTTTTAGAGACGCAGAAAGAGGTGCCGCCCATTTCAGAGCCTGATCTTATAGATGAGTTAAGCGTGGACTTACAAGTTCGAGTTGTCGAATATAGAAAAAAGAAACGTCACAATCCATCTCTCACGCATGAGCTGATTCTCGATATAGCGATGGATAGATGGGTTGGTTTATCTGATTTGTCTAAATTGTTGTTGCGTAAAGCCTCTGTGATCAATAAAGACTTTATACAACCTATGATCAGAGCGAAACAAATGGAGCATCGCTATCCCCAACCTCATCCAAGACAGGAGTTCAAAACTATCAAAAAGAACGGTTCGTAGCTGAGAAAATTTAAAGGCGTACTTAGTGGACAATAAGGCGTACTTAGTGGACAGGAAGGCGTACTTAGTGGGCAGGAAGGCGTACTTAGTGGACAGGAAGGCGTACTTAGTGGACAGGAAGGCGTACTTAGTGGACAATAAGGCGTACTTAGTGGACAATAAGGCGTACTTAGTGGACAATAAGGCGTACTTAACCGAGGGGGAGAGCACGCGTGGCACATATGTCTTTCTATCACACGCGTAGATGATATTTACAATCTTATATATATGATAAAATCTAATAAACTAAATACTATGAGGAGCTTTCAAATGAAGGTACGCAGGATTCTTGCTAGTGTTGTTAATCCTTTTTCATTAACAGTACTAGTCTTACTCGTGCTGGTCTCTGCTATATGTCTTCATAAGACGATAGGATGGGAGGCGTTGATGGCTGGGTTGGCAGCTGTGGTTGCGATCTTAACCTTTATTCATAGCTTGGCGTTGCGCGAGTCTGAGATGGTCATCAAGTATCAAGAAAAGTATTTTTGTCCCGAAATGGGCGATTCGTTGAGAAAATTGAATATTTTCGCAGATGATACGAAAAGTAGCAAAGATGGGAAGAGTAGGAGAGGGCAGTTCTCTCACATGGATAGTTCTCCACCGCGTCTTGCTGACTCTAAGCTGGATGGGCAGGAAGGTGGTCTAGATCATTGGCAGACGAGCGATTCTGAGCTCCATCAGGCGAGGAGGTGCGTAAAAGAATACTTCTTCACCCTCATTGATCTGTATGAGTTGGGCTATATTTCGCTATATAACCTAGAGAGTCTCTGTGACAAAGGCGGACTTGTGACGCTCTTTACCATCGTCGAACCTATGGAGAGAGCTCTCAATAAGAAATATGATCGCTCGAAGTTCGACCAGCTGTACAAGCATCTCAATGATATCTATAAAAAGCAGTATCAGATAGTTATACTCTAGCGAGTATTCTATTTGTGAACAATGTTACTCTTTAAAGGCGCTCTTGCAAGGGGGGCACTGGCACAGAAGTCTGCTTATGTTTCTTTCTATTTATTACGCGGGACATCATTGCGTCCTTCACCGCTGCTAGCGCATGAAGAGGGGTAAAATGTTCTTCTCCGTGCACGGACGCTTCGCGCCTTCGCCTGTAGGAGATTTCCTGCCCTGCGGGCAGCGGTGGAGGGGGCGACAGTTGTGCTGGCAGAAATGACATGCAGGCTGTTCTGCTCGGGCTTGTGGTTTTAGAGGTGTACTGTCGCCCGCAGAGGCTTGCGCCTCCGCGCTGCCGTGGGCGCTCACCTGCGGTGCGCCCGAAGGGGCTAGCCCCTTCACCCCACTGGC
Organism: uncultured Akkermansia sp.; assembly: GCA_964370425.1. Classification (GTDB taxonomy): domain Bacteria; phylum Verrucomicrobiota; class Verrucomicrobiia; order Verrucomicrobiales; family Akkermansiaceae; genus Akkermansia. Next base: position 9,717 of record CAYJJD010000051.1, read on the forward strand.
GAACGATCGCCAGTGATCGCTTAAGGTCTAGACCTTAAGAATCCAAGATGCTTCGCATCTTTGTTGCTGCGGTCGCGGTTTTGTTTATTCTGTCGCGGGTTGCTTATTTCTTGCGCGCTTGGGCGTGTGCTCGCTGGATGATCTTTCCTTTGGCTAATGCGCTTGCGATGCGCTGCCATTCTGTGGGGGTGGCGTGGCCTTCGTAGATGGCGAGGTTGTCGACGATGTAGCCGAGGAGTGGGGCGGCTTTCGCATCCTTGCTGACGCTGCCGAGGTCGGGGGTGGCGGCGTTAGAATAGGAGAAATCGCCTAGCTGGTCGCTTGGTGTGAATCCGTCGAGCGTGGTGCTGCCGAGGAGGCGGGGTTTCTTGCCTGTGCTATAGATCGAGAGTGTCAGTGTGCTCTTCTCGTCGTTCGTCTGTCCGCTCAGGATGAAGGTGTACCAGGTTTCTTTCGTAGCCGCGAGTGAGGGGAAGGCTATGGCTTCGGAGGTGGTGGTGGGGCTGTTGCCCGCTTTTGTGGTGAGGATGAGGCCTTTCTTGCTCTTGCTATACGAGATGGTGTAGCTCTGCTCCTGTATCTTGAAGCTGGCGAGTGTGTCTTGCTCGGCGGCAGCGGTGCCGCTGAATTTAAAATTGCTCGCGATGGTGAAGCCACCTTGAAAGGTTATGTGCAGCGCGTCCGCGCCGATGAAGCCCACCGTGCCTGAGTGGATGGGGTGGGCGCTGGCGGATGCGGCCATGCCGGGGAAGCTGGCGCTGAGCCATTGCTTGCCGCGCAGGCGGGTGAGGGTGGAGCTGCCTTTGTAGGCGGCTTGGTTGCCCCCGAGCGTGAGTTGGTAGCTTTTTTTATCGGATTGGTTGAAGTTGTAGGCGTATCGTAGTGTCGCTTTCTCTGGGGCGTCGGCTTGGACGTAGTAGCGCACGTAGTCGATGACAAAGTCAGTGGGGTATTCCTTCGGGTTGGCTTGCTCGGGCCATGTTTTAGCTCCTCCTATGGCGGTGTTTAAGATGAGGTACTGGGGGCGGCGGAAGGGGTTCGCCTCTCCATTCGGGTAGTTCGCCAGATCGGAGTCAAAGGTGCCGAAGTGGATGCCGTCGACGTAGATCTTGCCCCCGCCTTCGTTCCATTCGAGGGTGTAGGTGTGGAATTTGTTGAAGAAGTCTTTCTTGTCCATCTGGCGGGTGTAGTGGGCGCTTTTCAGTTTCAGTGTTCCGTTTTCTCCCCAGTGGAAGGCGGTTTGCACGAGGCCTGCGTCTTGGGATACGTGTTCGAGGATGTCGATCTCGCCGCACTTTGGCGAGGCCCATTTGTTGCCGGGGACGTCGGCGAAGAGCCAGATGGCGGGCCAGATGCCGGTGACGTCATCGAATTTTGCTCGTACTTCGACGCGTCCGTAGAGGAAGTCTTTTGTCCCGCGTGTCGTGACAGCTCCGCTGGAGTAGGGCTGTACCTTGGTTGTGGTTTGCCATGTTTTTCCATTCGGGTTGTAGTTGGGGTTGGGGGTGTCTTGACGGCGTGAGGTGATGATGAGCTTGCCGCTGCGTACGGAGATGGCGTCCTCGGTGTAGCAGTGGGCGGTGCCTTTGTTACTGAGGCCTGTGTCGTATTTCCACTTTTTCTTATCAAGCCTGCTGCCGTTGAACTCGTCGTGCCAGTCGAGTACCCAGCCTCCATCGAGGGTCTTCGGGGGTGTTGGTCGTGCTTGGCTGAGGGGGGAGAGTGCGGAGAGTAGGGTGATGATGGGTAGGAGTGCTTTCATGATAACTTTTGGTATCGAGGTGTCTATGTTTTTTGTTGTTAGTGATTTTACTGTTTGGCTTTGACGCGGTAGTGTCCGTTGATGGGGTAGGAGAAGAGAAATTCTTCTTCTTGGGTGCCGCCGCCGACGTTGTGGATGACGAGTGGGGTGCCGTCTTCGCTTTTGCGGTCGCTGACGATCATGATGTGGGGGAGGTTTCCGGGGAGGGTGTTGGTGACGATGTCGCCGGCTTTGTAGTCGGCAGGGTCGCTGGTGATGGGAAGTTTCCAGCCTTGGCGGGTGAAGTAGGTGCGTAGGTTTGGCACGCGTCGGTGGTCGATGTTCTTGTCTGCGCGTTTCAGTCCCCAGATTTTCGGGTATTGTGAAAAGTTCGCTCGCATGTCGAGGTGGACTTCTTTTTGGAGGTCGATGCCGTGTCCTCGTAGGGCGCGGATGATGACGTCGGTGCAGACGCCGCGCTCAGGTGAGATGTCGCCTCCGGGGTATTTTATGATGACGTAGGAGGGGTCGTAGTGGGTGGTGACGCCTATCTGCTTGCGCGCTTCGGTGTGGAGGTCGAGTGCGTGGAGTAGGGGGGTGCTGAGGGTGAGAATGAGAATGAGCAGGGAGGGGGCGAGGTGCTGCGGCTTCATGTCTGGTGATAATAGCAAGTTCTCTTCGCGCTGGCAAGGGGCTTTTCCTCTGATGTCGCAGGTGCTTGTGTGGCAAACTGAGTGAATCCCTGCGCGACAGCGCGAGATAGATTCTTAAGATCGAGATCTTAAGCAGGATGCAAGGACGGCGTCCTTGCTGGGGGCGTGGGGGCAACGCCACCACATGGAAAAGCTGTGCTCGCAGAGCACGGCAGCGTCAGTTTCCTCATAGCCTGAAGTCGCACGCGCACGCCTAGCAAACCCAGCATCGTGTCCGCACCAGAAACTGACGCTCCGACTACCGCGCGCGAAGCGCGACACTTATCTTCTGTGGCAAACGCGTTAGCGTAGAGGCGGTGTGTGTGCGCTTCGCGTAGGCGACGGCAGAGAATAGCTGCCCTTCGGGCAGGGGGGGGGGAGGGGACGTCAGTGAGGGTGCTGACTCCCCGCTGTAACTTCCACGCGGGCGTTGTTTAAAATTCTTTATCTCACTGACGTCGGCGTGGCTGTGCCACGCTTTTCCTTGTGGTGGCTTCGCCCCCACGCCCCCAGCAGGGACGCCGTCCCTGCACCCTGCTTAAGGGAACCTTGCAAAATTAGTCTGGGCAGAATGGAAATCTCTAAAATGTTCGAAACAGCACGCCTTTTGCCGCATTTTGGCGAGAATTTACAGCTTTCTGGGCTTACATAGCTCGCTATGCGCGCCCAAACGCCGTAAATTATCATCCAAACTGCATGCAAAATCCGAAGCTGCTAATTTTGCAAGGTCCCCTTAAGAGCTAGCTCTTAAGAATCTATTTAGGTGTCTGGCTTTCTTTTATAGCAGTGCTTCCCATTCTGCTTCGCGGGATCTGAGGTTGATTCCTTTTTCCGTGGCAAGCGCGTAAGCGTAGAGGCGGTGTGTGTGCGCTTCGCGTAGGCGACCGCAGAGAATAGCTGCCCTTCGGGCAGGGGGGGAGGGGACGTCAGTGAGGGTGCTGACTCCCCGCTGTGACTTCCACGCGGGCGTTGTTTAAAATTCTTTATCTCACTGACGCTGCTGCGGCTTCGCCTCCGCTTTTCCTTGTGGTGGCTTCGCCCCCACGCCCCCAGCAGGGACGCCGTCCCTGCACCCTGCTTAAGAGCTAGCTCTTAAGAATCTATTTAGGTGTCTGGCTTTCTTTTATAGCAGTGCTTCCCATTCTGCTTCGCGGAATCCAGGGAAGATTCCTTTCTCTGTTACGAGTAGGGGGCGCTTTACCAGCATGCCGTCTGTCGCGAGTAGTTCCAGCTGCTGTTCTTCGGTCATGGTCGGGAGCTTTTTCGCGAGTTCGAGTTCGCGGTATTTCATCCCGCTGGTGTTGAAAAATCGCTTCAGCGGTAGTCCGCTTTTCTGCCACCAGTTACGCAGTTCTTCTAGCTGCGGCTGTTCCTCCACGATGGCTCTGTCTGTAAATGTCACTTCGCGCGCTTTCAGCCACGCGATTGCTTTCTTGCAGGTGCTGCATTTCGCATATTGTAATACCAGTGGTTCTGTCATGTGGGTATTATATTCTGGAATGAGTCCAGTATGCAAGTGTTTATTTCAGCACGCGTCCTATTTGTCTATTAACGGCGATGAAGATGGGGATGGAGGAGATGAGGACGCAGGCGAGTAGTGCTACGCCGATGAGTTGTATCTCTGGGAGTAGTTCTTCGAAGCTGAGGCGGTGTTTTCCCAGTTTGAAGAATTGGGTCAGGACGATTTTCTGCGCTTCCATGAAGGCGAATATAGCTCCCGCGAAGGAGAGCGCGACGAGGAAGATGTTTTCCACGATGAAGGTGCCCGCTAGGAGGATGGGGCGTATGCCGAAGCTTTTCATCAGGGTGTAGATGTATTCATTCTGCCTGTATTCCATGCTGGCGAGTGCGGTGAGCAGGATGCCGACGATGACGGCGATGCCGAGGCTGAAGGCGGCTCGTGCCTGGCCTTGGTTGCTGGTGATGACTTGCAGGTCTTTGATGAGGGGGATGGCGGATTGGGCATGTCCTTGCAGGCCTTCGAGCTGGGTGTAGCTTTTTAGGTAGCGTTCCATTTGCTGGAGTTTTGCCAGTTCTAGCTGGTCGTCGGTGACTTTTAGCATGATCTGGAAGGGGGCTGTTTTCAGCTGTCGCGCGTCGGCGTAGCTTTCTGCCATTTTCGGTGAGACGAGGATGATGTGTCCCGAGTTCAGCCGCATGAGGGGGTGGTCTTCGGGGAGGTGTCTGACGTGCAGGGTGATGCGGTGTCCGCGTATTTCTAGGCTGCGGAAGCCTTCTCTGAGTCCTGATTCTGGGGTGCAGAGTAGGGTGGGCTTTCCGTTCACGAGGAGGGGGTAGTACTGGCGGCTTCTGTTATAGTCGTAGGTGAGGAGGGCGACGGAGCGTAGCTTCGGGTCGCTGACGTAGCTGAGGCTGCGTGAGCACCATGAGTCGACTCCTATGGCTTTTCTCACTTGCTCGCGGCTCGGGAAGTCGAGTTTCGGGTTATCGCTGCGTACGTACATGGAGACGGTGTCTGCTCCTTGCTTGCGTATGCGTTCGTGTAGGAGCTTCGTGGTGATGACGTAGCTGCCGAGGAAGAAGAGCGCGCAGAGGGAGAGGAAGAAGACGACGAGGATGCGTGCCAGTGGGCTGGAGAGTCGGGTCATCCAGCGATGGATGGTATCTTTAGTAAGATACAAGAGCGTCAAAATCAATGATCTCATGGGCTATAGGGAAGAGGCGTGCGTCATGGGTGCTGATGATGCAGATCTTGTGGGCGGATTCTGCGATGATGCGTTCGATGATGATTTTTGTGTTCCCATCGTCTAGGCCTGATGTGGGCTCGTCGAGTAGTACGATGGGGGAGTTCTTCATCAGCGTGCGCGCGAGGGCGGCTCGCTGTGCCTGTCCGCCTGAGAGGCGGTCGGCGCGTCGCTTGCGCATGTCGGTGAGTCCGAGGTCGGTGAGGAGTTCCTGACAGCGGTTTTTCCAGAGTGCGCTGGGGAGGATGGCCATTTCGGCGGCGAGGCGTAGGTTACGCTCGACGCTGAGGAGGGGCAGCAGGTTGATGCCTTGGAACATGTAGCCTATGTCGCGCTGGAGGTAGCGGCGTGAGCCTACTTTGTTCCGCGTGGGGCTGATGATGCGTCCTGACTTCGGCTTCAGGTAGCCTGCGAGTAGCTTGAGGAGGGTGGTTTTCCCTGAGCCTGAGTAGCCTTTCAGCACGGTGACTCCATTGCCAAAGTGGTGGGTGAAGTTGTCGAGCACTTTCGCTTTGCGCGTGTAGCCGAAGTTCAAGCCTTCGCAGCGTAGCTGCATCTCGCGGGGGAGGCTAGGGCTAGTCATAGGGGTGGGGACAGAGGGCTAGGGAATCAGCAGGGCTGCTGATTAGGGTTCTTCGCCTTCGGGGATGAGGATGAGCTCGGCGTCTGTTTCTAGCAGGATGTTGTAGCCGGGGAAGCTCTTGCGGATGAAGTCTTCCTTACTCGCGCTGCCTTCGGCGGCTTCTCCGCCGTAGTGCTGGTTCAGGTCGACGCGCTTGAGCGTGTCGCTGAGCTGGTAGAAGAGCTTCGCCTGTGCGGTGCTGCCCAGCATGCTGTAGGCTCGCTCCATGTCGCTCTCGGGTACGCGGAAGTAGTAGACGAAGGCTTCTCCTGAGCCTGCCTTTTCGAGTCGGCGGTGGGCGAAGACTCCATTGAGCTGCTTGCCTGCTGGCAGGTCGATGCGTGCGATGAACTTATCTGTCGGCAGCTGGGTGAGTGCGGCCTGTGTGATGGGGATGGTGATATAGTAGGATGAGTCGTCGATGGCGGTGACAAAGTGGGGGATGGCCTTTGTCTCATAGGGGATGCTGCGGTCTTCGGGTAGGATGATTTGGTAGTCGAAGCGTCCGTCGAAGGGCATGGTGATGGTGTGCAGCTCCACCTTCTTGTCAAAGTCTTTTTCCATGCGCAGGGGCTTGCGCTCCATTTCCATCTCGGCGAGTTCGATGCGCTCGTCTATGTCGTCGATGGCTTGGCGTGTGGGGACTTCGCCATCTACTTGGATGTCGGAGGCGTAGCGTCGCTCGCGCTCGCTGAGTGAGAAGTAGAACTGGAGCTGGCGTTTCTGCTTTTTGAGGGCGCGGATGCTGTCTTTTCTTGCGATCTTGTCGCTGAGGATTTGCAGGTCGAGATCGATTTTTTCTTCTTTCAGCTGTTCTTCGTTCACTTTCGCGATGATGTCGCCCTTCTTCAGGCGTTTTGTTTCATCGGCGAACTGGGTGACGTAGCCATTCTCCGTGATGGGGAGGATGGCGATCTGCTCAGGGCTCACTTTTGCTGGGTAGGTCCCGACTTCTATAAACTCCGCAGCCCAAGCCTGCAAGCAAAATAGAGGCAAGATGATGGCTGATATGTACTTCATGTTGAGATCTATCATGCTTTATTAAGAGGCATAAGTCAAGGCTAGATTACGGCTAGGGGAGTGGAAAAAAGGCCAGCGGCGCGAGGCAATGGCTCGCGCCGCTTGTGGGGATGCGCATGGCTCGTCGGTGGTTTATTGGACGAAGATTTTCTCCCAGTCACGTCCTAGTTCTTCTCCTGTGTAGATGCCTTGTAGGCTGCTGAAGCTGTAGCACTGGTTTTTCTTCATGGGGAGCTGGCAGTCAAAGCCGAATTCTGCACCCTCGTCGCTGATCTTCGCGAGTCCAGCAGAGGGGTAAATGGCGTAGAATGTCCTTGAGGCGCTGTGGGTGAGGGGCGAGTGCTTCGTGCTGTCAGGCATCTGAAATCCTGTGCCGCTGAGCTTCATGAGGTCTATATGCGTGATCTCGATTGTTCTGGTGGCGTAGATCATGTAGCTCTGCTTGACGTGGTGAGTGCCATCGCGTAGCTCGGCGCTCCACTTGATGACGATCCCTGCGGCTTCATTCTGGAAGGTGGCGGTGATGCTCTGCCCATGTCGCTGGTGACTGGGGTCTATGCTCACGTCGGCAGGCTTAAGGCGGCTGAGGCGCACGTCGCTGATGGTGAAACTCTCGGCGGAGTAGGTGCCTTCGCTGGTGGTGATGCTGAAGGGTGTCTGACTGCTCTGTGTGGCTGCGCGTCCCTTTTGCTGGAGGGTGAAGACGGCAGGTGACTTGGCAGAGCTGCTCCATGTGAGTAAATCGTTCGAGAGCGTGTAGGTCGCGCTCTCATCGACGCGGGCACGTGCGTGCTGCGCTTGCTCGCGAGGGGCGGTCGTGTGATTTTCTGCCAATGTGGGTGCAGCCAGCGTGGCGAGGGCTGCGAGGGCGAGGGGGGGTAGATTTATTTTCATATGATCATGTGATACTAACAATGGCGCAGTGAGAGTTCAAGTATTTTTTGCTATCGTATGACATAGTGACATCATGTCACAAGGGTATAAGTACTAAGCAGCCCCTCTCTTCTCGGGAAGAGGGGGGCTGCGAAAGTCATGCGATAAACTCGCGTGGGCGCTTAGACGCGCTGGCGGCGGCGGCGGGCGAGCAGACCTGTGAGGGCGAGTAGGCTCAGTGTCGCTGTGCTAGGCTCTGGTATGTAGAAGAGTAGATGCCCATTCGCACTTGTCGTGACGCCCTTTGCGAAAATGGCGGCTTCACCAGCACCAGCGATAATCTGCACATTGCCATACCAGCCTTCTAGGCTATCTACGTTCACGAGCTCGAATCCGACTAGTCCTGACGCGTAGCGCGCATTGAACTCGTCAAGATCTGCGCCTGTGAGTCCGAGCTCGAGCGTGAGGGAATCATCGACCTTGATGTTCAGTGCTGTTAACGAACTGAAGCTACTATTATTTAAGCTATAAATGTACATCTCTCCAGCTGGCTTACCTGTGGCGATAGATTCCGTCGTAGGCTGTGTCACAGCCATCGTGGGGATGGTGAGAGTCGTGTTCGTACTGTCCATCGTGAGTTCTAGAGCTACCAGTGTGGAGGTGGCATCGAGGCTCACGCTTGAGAGATACTGCAAGGAGCTGCCCGCGAGCTTTAGAGTGGTGTTTGCAGAAACTGCTAAATCGGCTCCTGCCGCTAGGGTCACATCACGCAGTTCGTTTACACCTTCTGTAAAGAGTACTGAGCTTTTCAACTCGCTGTTCGTGAGGACGACATCGTTCATCCATGTGACTCCTGTAATGGATGCATTGCTTATCTTAGCATGGGAGATTTGGGATGAGGATAACAAGGCTGCGACGCCCTGATTCGCTTCTATCTTGATCTGCGCAGCATCCTCCGCATTTGCTAAATAGGTACTTCCTACTCGAATGCTTTCCGTGACATTTAGGGCGACTCCATCGCGCACTTCCACACGCCCCTGTGAATTAATAAGCCCCATGCTTGCATTCCCAGCGAAGCTTACATAGCCGCTTCCAGCCATGTTGGCCTCTCCTGTGCCGAGGTTCACTTCATGGTCGAGAATCAATCGCTGATTGTACGCCTCGGCGATGAAGAAGACAAGGGCACCCTCCGCGTAGTTAAATGCAGCACTCACGGTGGTGTCTGCGAATTCGGTACCTGTGGGCTTTACTCCCGCTTCTATTGTGGCTTTGTCGCTTATATTGATCTTGAGCTCCATGCTGGTATCTCCGCTTACGCTGTTGTGCAGGATGAGCGTGCCTCCATCCTTCACGTTCAGGGTGGACTCAGCATTGTTCGCCGAGACTCGGTCGAGGCCTTGGAGGAGCTCGAGCTCACCATCGACTTCGATATTGATCGTAGCTGTGCCTAAGTTCGTAGAAAGACCCGCGTGGGAGATGAGCTTGCCCGAGATGTTAATTTCATTATGCGTGCCACCATAATGCCCTATCATGAAGGATCCCACGCCACCATTGATGTTAGTGACTTGTCCTGTGATCTCTAATGTCGCATTGTGCACGATATTCAGGGTACTCGCGGTAGTTTGAGGCTGGTTGAGCAGGATGCTGTCCACCTTATAAGTACCTCGACCAGTGATATTTACTTCGCCAGCGGCTAGCCAGAGTCGGGCATTTTCAGTGAAGGTCGTCCCCTCGCCTACCTCTACGGTATAGCCCGAACCGTAGCGACGATTTTCACCTGAGATGTTATTCGTCACCTCGCCCAGTGAGCCTGCAATCTGGAGCGTCGCGCCCGAGGCTATGTCTATTTTACCATTGCCCAGGGCCGTAGCGTTGTCCACTGCGAGTGTGCCTGCTACGATGTTTTTATCCCCATGGAGGCCTGTTAAATCTGTCGAAGCGAGCGAGAGCGTGCCAGTGCCTTGCTTTGTCAGCACACCATTCATACTGATGCTACCACCATTGAAGGTGTAGTCCTCATCGCCTGTGACAGTGATATTACCCACTGAGACACCAGCCGCGTCGACACTGATCGTGCCTCCAGCATTAGCGATGATGAGATCGCTCGTTACCGTGACTGGTGCATCCCAGCCCACATCAGAGCCATTGCTTAAATCGCCAGAGCCACCCTGCCATGTGCTTTCTGTTCTTCCAGTGACCATGTAGGAGTAGATGTCTGTGGTAGCATCGTATGACCAGATAACGCTGTGACTAGCATCATCTAGACCATTGATTGAGAAACCTGCAAACCCGTTGTTCGTCAAGCCTGTGATTTCGTCGCTGGACTTGAAGAGATCATAGCTAGTGCCCAGTACATAGTCTGCGTTGAGATTCAGCGTCATCGCAGAGAGGTCTACATCAGTCGAGCCAAAGTCGATGAGGGTGCTCGTGTCAGAGATCGTGAGAGCACCTGTGAGGTCGAGGCTGGTAGCCCCTGTGAGGGTGCTCGTCCCTGTCGCAGAAATGGCATTAGACATGCTGACATCACCCGTCATGAGCTGCATGGTCGCACCAGCGTTCAGGCTCACGTTCCCCTTAAGCATGAGGTTAGAAAACTGGCTCGCGTCATTCAGGCGGAGGTCGAGGGTCGCATTGCTAATCGAGAGGTTCAGCCCATCATGCTGTGTGCCAGGATATGACGTATCTGCTGTGTCAGTGTAGGTGTACTGAAGAGTGCCGCCACCTTGCAGGTTCAGGTTAGCTCCGCTATCCCCTACGATGTCCCCAATGAAGGAGAAGGTCTTTCCCTCAGCTACGTCAAAGGTAGCTGTGTGTGTACCGAGGGAGAAGTTACGACCGTACTGCTCTGCTGTGGTCGATTCCGAGCCTAAGTCGAGGGTGAAGTCTTCGTCGATATCCAAGGTACTATCAGCACCTAGAACGATGTAGTTCGCATTCGCGGCCTTCAGAGACGCTCCACTCGCTGTGACAGAGAGACCACGGAAATTAGTAAGGTTCGCGCTATAGCTCACCTGAGCCGCTGCGGTGATGCTGATGTCTGACCCTTCGGTCCAGGTTAGCGCCTGAGCGCCTGCTGTGTCTACGGTGATCGTAGCAGCTTGTAGGCCTGTGAAGTAGCTACTGGAGAGCACGAGGGTGCTGAGGAGGGCTTTTCTGAGAGATGACGGAAGATTGATTTTCATGGATATAATACTATGAGGTATGAGAAGTGAGGAAAGTTAATATTTCGTGTAAAAACTCACTGGAGACTATATGAAGTTAGCTGACGAGTGTCAAGCAAAAATTTCACAATACAAAAAGACAGGCAATATAAAAGCCCCGAATCGCTTATGACTCGGGGCTTTTGCTTCTGGCGACGGAAAGAGTGGGATTTGTTTTTATTCTGTGTCAATCAACAACGTGAGTTTTTAGGTTTTCTCACAACGAAAGTTGGGTGCTTTTTGAGTAATGCCGCTTGGGAAGATAAGGCTTACTTAGTGGAGAGAATCCCTAAAAGAGAAGCACCCTACCTAGTGGAGGTTAGGCAGGGTGCTCAAATTGATATATTCAAGCTATTGGAGGCTCATTAATTATCGGGGTGCGCAAGTTCTCAGGAGGCAGCTGATAGCTTGCGCGGTTAATAGAAGCAAGAAATGTTTTACTATTCCTATGTGCATAGGATACCAGATGAAAGAAAATTGTCAATGACTTTTTATCATATTATGACATTATTTTGACATTCGTGGACAATTCGTGGACAATTCGTGGACAAGCTAAGACACCCTCTTACTTCCTTTTAGATGGATGCAAGAGGGTGCTGTTTTGAGTTCACTATTTTTTAATAAGACCTGCTATTATGCCTACAGATCCTATTATGTAATAGGAACACTGAAGAATAGTCTGGAGTTTTTCCATATTATTTGCTTCTATTGGTTAAATGTTTGGTTGATAACCCTCATTTTGCCTCGAGGATTATCACTGTCGCTCCTGCCTAGAATTTTCGCGAGCATCTTACGCGGTGCAGGTACATGAGTATTATAGACGCTATGAATTTATTGTCAAGCATTTACACGCCTTAAATCACAGCATATGCCCGCTATTGATCAATATGTATGCTATATATTGTGTGTGCTAACTTTTCCCCCACAAAGGAGCATAATATATAGCATATAGAAATGCGAAAAAAATATTTTCCACAAGTGTTTTACTCTTTTGCTGTTAAAATGCAGTCCGTCGGTAAAAAGTGTTCAATAGTGTACATTACGTGCGCTATATGTGCTAAAAGCGGATAAATAGTGTTCAGTAGTGCAGTATAGAGAGATTCTCTCAAATCTCAGTCTTCGCGGGATTATCCCTCCTCGTGAGGGTGTACACCACCCCCACTGTCGCCAGATTTACCCACTGCCAGATCTCGCGATCGAAGGGGACTTTGATAATCGGCTGGTAGAGGAGGAAGAGTCCTGCCGAGAGGATGAGAAATAGCTCACGATGACGGCTAGGGCTGTGTAGGTGCTGGATGAAGCAGAACACCGCGTAGGCGGCGACGCTGAGGCGCAGAAACATGTAGTAGCCATAGGGCATGTCTAGCCACGCGAGAAGCAGCATCACCGCGATGAGGTGGGGGAGGTAGCGCATAGGGAATTATTTCGTCTTTTCTATATCCGAGAGGAAGTCCGCGTATTGCCCCCTGTACATCGTGTCATTACTATTTACTAATGCATCCATCACTGCGAGGTAAAACTCTTCGGAGTGCATATATATATAAGCATGCATCTTTGAGACATCTGAAGTGTCAGTTAATACCTGCTGTAAGTGAGAAAACGATTTTCCATAAGCATCAATAGAAATCAATAGTGCCACGGCGTACGCTACCAGTGCCCATATAATGGGTAAGCCCCAGTCTGTAAAGTAAGCTAGTGCATGCGCGATGAGTAAGCAGGCTATAGCTGCAATTAAACTGATCCATTTTACTCTACTGCAGGAAACTAGAGCTTTTTCACTGTCGGTTATTGGGTCATATTCTCGTCGTAGTATTCGCCATGCTCTTTCTTTGTCTTCGGGGGCTATTCTTGCATCGTAGGAGTGACAAGGTTTTCTCAATCTCCAAAGATCGTATAGATCCATGCTTATTTTCTTAATTGCGTTTCTCTTGCACCAATAGTATAATATAACAATAAATAAAACGTGTACTGCTCCCCTTGCGATTGCTAGATCAGGGGCTTGTTCTTTAGATGGGTATACTGTCAGTAGTAGAACTATGCCAATAATTATACCTAAACATTGCAAATCTTTAAAGTGTGTGTGTTTCTTTAATTTCTCAAAGTTTATTCCCAATTCTTTACTAATTTGCTCATATGCTGGAATGGGCTCATCTACTCTCTCACGAAAGCTCAATGCTTTTTGATACTCTTCTTCTCGCTCATTTAACATGCTTGTAATTTAACATGTAATGACTTGAGCAGTCAAGCGTATTACTCTAACTCCCCCCTTCTCCTTCCTCAGCAGCTTCTAAGTATCCGTCGCCTTCGTCGATAGTATAGCCTTTACTTTTTTTTTCTGCGGTGTCGTCCCAGTTTTCAAGGCGGATGTCAGATGCCAATTCGCTAAGATCTACGCCTAGAGCCTCACCAATGGAGTCAAGTATCAGCTGCTCGACGCTTCGCCCTATAGCGCGCGCTTTCTTCTGTATAGCTAGCTTCTTCTCTTCCGTCAAGGTAACACTCATGTCTTTGTTTTCGCGCGATTCAATAAAGCGATGGATCGCGTCGTACATTCTCTTAATTAGATTTTTATTGCTATTAAGTGACGTGCGAAGAGATATTTCTGAATAGCCTATGCTTTCAGCTAATTCGGCTTGTGTCACTTTATTAGCTTTACACCAAGCCTTGATTTCTTGATTTGTCATAGAGGGAATATATATTAATTATCGAATCACTGCAAGCTTTATTGAGAAATATATAAAAAATATCGTTTAACTATTGACAAACCGATAAATAATATATAAAGTACACCCATGACCACAAATAAACCAAAAATCACGATTACAGGTAAGCTCGCTGAATTCATCACGGAGCGAGCCAAGATCGCGGGGATGAAGCCCCTTGCATTTCTGCACGGCTCCGTCTATTACGCCGTAGACGATGAGGGGGAGCAAAACAAACCCAAGCAGCCCGCGTAACATCTGTTGCGCTTTTCACAACAATTTATAAAAATTCATTATGGAAAGATACCATTACTCTGCTGAATTCGTCGTGCCTGAAGATATACAGGTTATCTTCAAGAGTCCTGAATTTCGAGATAGTATGCAACTTGAATATCTCTGGATCTCAGGAAATTGCGCTCATGCGCTGATCTGCGTTCGACAGTGGCAGCACTATCACCCAACAATCATCTACGATAAACGCAGCAATGAGCTCTGGAAGGCTTTTAAGCGCGTGCTTAACAATGACAAGATGTCATTTAGCTCTCTTGATGCCTTCGAGGCTTATAGCGGTGCGCACGACACAGAGCGGATGCTATTTATAACCTTCACTTATAACCTAAATTCCCGAAACTATAACGATGGAGGTTCAACCCCTAGTGCTTGA
>CAYJJD010000052.1:0-22635 GCA_964370425.1 uncultured Akkermansia sp.
AGCGCAAACGACATCGCACCTGATGACCCCAACGCCCACAAGAAAGCCTACTCCATCTGCCGAAACTGGCAGTTTGCGCACAAGATAGCGCATGAGTTAAGATAAAGAATGAAATTTTGCAGAGCACTCTGTAGTTTTTCCTTGTCAAACCCTGCCCTTGTAGCATAGAATTAGCGTGTACAATCATCAGTCAATATTTACTATACCATGTGTCGCATAAAAGTCAAAAATTTTGGTCCCATTCGTGAAGGAATGGATGATCATGCTTGGATTGAGATTAATAAAGTTACCATATTTATAGGAAGTCAAGGGTCTGGAAAAAGTACTCTAGCCAAGCTTATTTCGACCTTTTCTTGGATGGAGAAAGTTCTGTCACGTGGTGACTACAATGAAAAATATTTTATTGACTATCATAGATTCAAGAAGCAATGTTGCGCTTACCATCGCATTGATGATTTTTTTAAAAATGATAGTTACATCGCATATGAAGGTGATAATTATCACTTTACTTACGAAAATGACAAGTTATCTATAAAAAATGTCTCAGACCTTCAAAATAAGTCTCAGGGATTAGCTCAAGTATTATATATACCAGCTGAGAGAAACTTCATTAGCAATATCAATAATTTCAAAAGTTTCAAAAATATTTCCCCAGCCTTAGCTACATTTATCGACGATTTTCAATTGGTAAAAGATAATATAAAGGGATCAATACAATTACCCATTAACTCTTCTTCCATTGAGTACGATAGATTAAATGATATTTTACATGTCAAGGGAGAAGATTATAAAGTGCGCCTGTCTGCTGCATCCAGTGGTTTTCAATCAATCACTCCTCTTTACTTAGTATCCAATTATTTCGCTGATAAAACACATAACACATCCAGTAATCATCTTGATATGGATTTAACAGATCGTTCTCGATTTAAAGAATTTGTAGAAGCCATATGGAATAACAGAGAAATGACCGAAGAGCAAAAGCAAGATGCTATCTCGGTTGTAGCGAAGCAATTCAATTCAAGTTCATTCATCAACATCGTTGAAGAACCAGAGCAAAATCTCTACCCTAGTTCGCAACGCGAAATACTTTATTCGTTATTAAAACTCAATAATAAATTAGATTCCAATAAGCTCATTATCACTACACATAGCCCATATATTATTAGTTATTTAACTATTGCTACCCTTGCAAATAAAGTAGAGAATGATAGGATAGGAGAGCTTGACGCATTTTTTGATTACCAATCCTCAGTAAGTGGAGACAAAGTCAAAATATACGTATGTAATGATGAGAATGGCACTATTAAATTGTTGCCTCCTCACAGAGGTCTCCCAACAAGTGCTCATGCACTCAATGAAATGTTGGGTGAATCAAATACTACATTCTCAAAGATCTTAAGCCTACTAAAACATGAGCAGTTGCAAAATTGATTTCTTCTTATCTGAGTATACTCAACAAACTCAAAGCACTATATTTTGGTTATCAGATAAAGAACCTCTTCCTGCTTACATTCATCAGCCTAACGATGATGAAGCAGCTAAAGTTATTCTCGTAAAGAACGAGGATCAGAAAACGATCAATTTTCATCCAATTGATCGATGTGTGAAGATTCCCAAAAACGCTAAACGCTGTGATTGTATGTTGGAGTACAATCGTACAATACATTTTATCGAATTAAAAAATAGGAAAGATGTATTTCCTGGACAAGAAGAATGGGTCTCTGATGGCTTATCTCAGATAGTTTCGACCATAAGCGTTTTCTCAAACCAAGTACACAGCCCCCCCTATAAGATATCAACGTGTTATCTTGCAAATAGGCAGCTCGTCCACCAATTGTATACAAATCAAATTCTTGACGCAGGGGCAGAATTAGGACAAATTCTAAACCATATGCCAATTATTGAAATTGTCTCAGATCAAGAGGCAATTAATGTCTAAAAATGTGCGTACGATGATAGCAGAGATAGGCGAAATGACGATGATTCAGGGGAATATTAAGTGCGTTGAAATGATCAAGTTGAAGTAACGATCGTGATTCTCTATCAAGAAAGGAGGAGATGAGAACCCTACCTTCATCGTCAAAGCTGATAAGACCTTTATCAAAGAGGCTGTCAAAGCGAGCTTCAAGCAGAAAACCATTATAGGGGTCAAGGCGTTCTTCATCGTTTGACACGCCCCATGGCTTGGCATGGCTGGCAAAGAGGAGTTCTGGGACGGTGCAGCCTGTGAGGGCACAGTGATGACCGCATATTTGGGACATAGCGGCTTTATAGGTGGCTTGCCCACGGCGTTGCCTCACCTCGCCCCATGCGTCAGTGGGAGGGACATCTGATGTGGGATTTTGTGCTAGGATATTAAGCAGATCTCCAAGCTCGCAGAGCGAGATCTGATGCTCGATGCCTCTAGGCTCATATTGGGCATTGAGTTCTGCGACCAATAATTCTTTGGTCTGCCCAGCGCTCTCACTGATGAGCACGCGCCCCTCATGCAGGCAAGAGAGTAGGCGCAGGCAACCTTCAGGCATGCGCTGCTGTCCTTCCCATCCGCATTCACTAGCAATGCGCTCTATCTGGCTTAGAAGCTGAATTTTCATGGTTTCAGAAATCGCATTTGAGGAGGCGTTCTTGAGGATTATTCGCGCGGAGTGTCACCTTTAGGTACTTCATTAGACTTTCTTTGGGCTTTGTCGTTGTAGTAACAATGTATTGAAAGGGCATTTCTCCAAGCCCCATATATTCTTCTAAGGTTTCAGGCAAGCAAGATAAGATTTTATTAAAAATCCCACCTGATAAGTCGGCCTCACGCGGTGAATCATGCATTAAGAATCCAGGTAATGCGCTAGGATGTGTCAAGCTGTATAAAAGGCTAGCACAGTCAAAAACAAGGATGGAGGCAACTTTCATCGCCTCACTATTATGCTTCAGCAGATTAATCCTTATGCGATGCTTTTCCATATTTAATTCACACTCATAGAGCGGATTAATTGCTTTTTTCATCAAATCATAAAATATCTGAGTAAAACCCAGCTTACTCTCAGGGGATTTTTTTCTCAGATTATCACATTCTTTGCTCAATTGAGTAAGTTTGGATGTTCCTTCCCTAATATCTGTGTCCAAAGAATCGTATTTTTCACTCAGTTGCTTTAGCATTTTCAACTCCTTGGCTATGTATGTTATCGCGTCAATCTCTTGTTTTTCATCCTGTTCCGACACATTAATCTGCCTCAACTTCTTCTCACGATCCTTATGCAGATTATCTATTTCTCTATCTCTATCCTGCACTCTCCTTTGAGCAGCAGTCATCTTTACATATTCTTCTTTAATGGTTTTTTCTCCATGTCGACGAATAAGTTCAGCTGCCTCTTCAATATTCGTACCTTCATCAATGCTCAGACTTAAATACGCCGTGCTACGACAAGGACAATTCTTGTTAATAGCTTCAATTATAGGCGTGTTGCATCGGAATGGTGCTGAGGGACGTTGCGTATTGATCTGTGAAAGACCTTTTATACCCTTCGCACGGTCTATCTCAAATTGTGTAAAAGCAATTTCGTCTTCAATCTTTTTGATGATAGACTCGTCTTCACTGTTAGCTCTATACAGATCATTGATAACTTCTCGGTATTGCCGCTCTATCTTATCTTTTGCATCTGAAAGCGTCGTTTCATACTGCACTCTTTTCTCTTTTAGTATTGCATTCAGTTCTGCGATGGAAAGTTCCCCCCATGTTTGATAGCGACGGAGCACTGGCGTGCTGCTGTCTTTCAGCAGCTCTTGAATATGAGATTCTAAAAATGTGACGTTTGTCTTTACAATATCGCACTCTTTCTCCTTTTGCGCCAGTTGTCGCTTAAGATCGTCATGATCTTTCATTTTGCTTTTCAGCTCACTATTGTTTAATTTCAGAGCAGCACGTATGATGGCATTAGAATAATCAACTACTCTATCAACTGTTTTATTCTCTCGCCAATTAGCTAAATGATTAAGACGACATTCCTGATCACGACTCAGCCATGGGAGGAGTTTTAACCAAGAAATATCCTCGTTAAAACTGATGAGCTCTCGTGCATCCCCTAATTCTGATAAAACTAGCTCATTCAATTTATCTGTGAAGAGGTTATAGTGTTTCCAGTTGATAGGTAGCGTACTTTCATCGTAGGTGGACATGCTCATCATCTGGCATTGATGACCGCCTCTAGGTTCGAGAGGGCGTTTCACAAGCCATGCCTCACCTCGTATCATAACCTCGACGAGGATATAGGGATAGGGAAATTGGGCACGAATAGCCTTTTGCTCTTCATCATTGCCAAATTTATCCTCACCCAGTGCGTATCGCAAAAAGCGACAGAAGAGCGATTTTCCTGCCGCATGTCCAGAGCCTATGAGCTCATCGTCCTGATCTTCACTGGGGTCACCCCAGATAATATTCAGACCACAGCCCAGCTTGATGCTTCGAATGGGTGCAGCACTGTTCTTGTCTGAATAGAACCGAAACTCGCGCACCCAAAGCGTTGCCCCCGCAAATTCACGAGCTAGCAAGCTGAGTTTCTGCTCCATAAATGGCATTTCTTGCTGTTGCATAGGCTATGCTAGCATAGCATTAAGCAGCAAGCAAGTGATAAACTCGTTCGAATACTCTTTTTTCTCTCTCATTAAGTTGATTGAGATCTATAACGATTATTTTCCCCTTCATTAATTCTGCACTCTTTTGAGCCAAAGCTAGCTTTTGTCTCATTTCTAACGGATTTTCCAAGATGAAACGTAAATCACGCGTGATACGGATACGTGAATCTTCATGTAAGGTAGAAATAAGGTCAAAGAAGCCCGCTTCTGTCGGCAGGGGGATATCATTCATTCGCTCTTGCCACTGGGAGTGACCGACTCTAGCGCGTCTTTCCTTTTGCCAAATAGCTAGATATGCACTATAAAGCTCAGCCAGTGAGCAACCTTGTCCACCAGCCCCAGCTATATAATGATAAATAAAATCTTCTGTATAAAAGTCAGTGTACAGCCACGGTTCATCACTCAGCGCATCAAAAGCAGCGAGGACGAGGCGTTCGGTGCGGTATTCACCGTAGAGTTTGAGCTCTTTCTTTTTGAGTCCGGGGAAGGTGACTGTGGGGCAGTCTCCATCGCTGTAGTAGCTGGTGGGGTCGAGGATGTAGGCGAGATCTTCACGCGTGAGTCCGTAGAGCTTGGCGTAGTATGCATCAAGCTCTGCACGGAGTTGCTGACGGCGTACTTCGTCGAATACGAAGGGGTCACCCATGTAGCCCATCTCCTCGGCAAAGGGACGCATGGATTCAGAGGTGTAGCTGAGCTCTAGGACACGCTGGGAAATATAGGTAATGTCTGATTCGCTATATTGCTCGGGATCGATGGCGGGGAGCTGTTTAAAGATGAAAAGGTTCATATGAGTACCCCCTACTTTTTGACGTGCAAAATAATCAAAAATCAACGCATTTAAATTAGCATATATACAGCAATCTAATTTTGGTGACTTATCTGTAAATAATAAAGGTAAACTATTCCCTACAGCTACCATAGGCATCAGAGTCGCGATGCATGTACGCTCATCTGTGGCTCTTGCGATATCGCGGAAGCCTATCAAATAACTTTTCTTCGCATAAAGCTCACCTAGCTTCTCCTGCACATAGCCTGCATCGACCCAATAACGAGAGGATATTTCGTAATCGCTATCTTTCTTCTGGTCCAGTGTACAGTCTGCGGATTTCCCATCTGGCAAATAAGTAGCCCAGCGGTGGTCGAATTGATGAATGAGCTTGCCCTCGTACAAGGGGAGTGCATTTGCCCTAGGCGAATCCAAGAACATGTGACTGTCACTTGTCATATTTAACATCATTTTAAATTTGATCCCCCATGGGTTGTTGTATGGCTCTTCTCGTAGTAAGATAGGCACGCGACTGTAGATACCTTGCGTTAACTCAGTATCTTTCTTACAACGGAACATCGGACACGTTCCCGTGTTAGGATTGATGCTTAAAATCTCTTCTGCACTAAGCTGGTAGTGACGGCGATCATCTTCTAGATCTTCTTCTTTGTGTAGATAAACAGCGAAACTTGCCTGAGCGGCTTCGGCCATTGTTAAACATGAAAAACGAACACGACTATCGACTGCAGGAAAAATCTTTTCTCTATTCTCAAAATCGTAGAGCCCTCCAAGGCGATTATTTTTTACCAAATGCCCAAAGATATACTTGGTCGAGTCATCACTGGCTATGCCAGTTGGCACTATGATACCTACCCTACCCTTGAGGCACGCTATTTTGAGACAACGTTCTGCAAAAAGTGCGTAAAGATTAGCAATGCCTCTACCTGAAAGCGGAAATTGTCCCTTTTGCTTTTCTGTTACGTGATAAAATGAGCTTTGTGCCCCTAATAGTCTAAGTGACCTCACGTATTGTGAGTATAAATTAATCTCAACTGCTTTCGCTTCGTCTGATACCGCATCAAGATCTCCTGTAGATAATCGCTTAATCATTTTTTTACGTTTATCTCCCACAGCATCGGCTATTATCTTATTTCTCGTACCAAACCACTCCTGTTCATTAAATGTTAATTTCTCCCATGGCGGGTTACCAATAACGCAATCAAAGCCGCCTTTCTCCATCACTGATGGGAAATGTAGCGGCCAGTGAAAGACTTGAGATTCTTCACAAGCACAGCGGGCGGCAAGTACAGCGGGTGCATCGATGCATTGCCCTGTTTCCAACAGGGAGAAGAGCTCTTCATTCGTGGGGACAGTCGCCTCGCTGTTTTTTACTAATAGAAAGGCACCGAGTAAGGCATCAGCGGCTAGCGCATTGGGGCTCTTGTAGTTTTTTGCAAATTTTCTTTGATACTCTTCTTCTTGTCTCTCCGCATCGCTGATATTCCGTGCAGAGGGTTGCGCCTCATCTAGCGGAGAGTCCTCCGGACGCAATCCTGGTAAAATAGCCTTGGGGTCGCAGCCTTTCTTACGTTGCTTCTTATTGGTCTTGGATAGCTCTGAACATACTGCTTCGACATCACCTTCGCGTGCTTTGTAGGCGTCATCGGGTATACCCCATTCGAGTCCCTCCCAGCTATGCAGTCCGAGCAGGGAATTGCCGCAGCGGATGTGGTGATCGAGAAAGCTTAGAGCCTGCCCTGGTACGTGTCCTTCCATCCAGAGATTCATGCGCACTAGTTCCACAGCCATGGGATTGATGTCTACGCCATAGATGCATTGGGAGATAACATCATGCATGGCCTTGCGGTAGGTGTACTCGGAGATTTGACCTTCTGCGCTGCGTTCTTTGGCGACGGTCTCGGCGAGGCGACGCGCTGCGGCCAGCAGAAAGTGCCCCGAACCACAGGCTGGGTCAACGATGCGCAGGCTGAGGAGCTCTTCGATCGCTTTGCCCTGCGGTGCTTGGCTGATTTTCTCCGTGATGAGAGGATCAAGCGTGGTGGAGAGAATCTGGCGCACGAGCATGTCGGGCGTGTAGTAAGAGCCTGTGGTCTTTCGCTGGTTGCCTGATATCTCTAAAAAGCCAAAGCTAGATGTTTCTATATCAATGCTGGGCGTAAGCTCTAGCAGGCTTTCGTAGATAGAGCCCAGCTCCTCTGCCCCCATGTTTTTGTAGTCCACGCGGCTTCTTTGCCCGCCGACAACTGCCCAGTGCAGGTGCTGGATGGCGAGAAGAAAATGCTGATTGCTGAGCTGTGTACCCTGTAGATGGGGGCATTGGTCAGCTTTGAAGATGCCACCTATGCCAGAAAGTGCGAGTAGCTCCTCACCTGATTCACTTCCTAACGCATTAAATACAAGCTGACATCCTAGCCAAAGATCGTTGTAACGCGTACTCGTATCGGGAGAAAGTGCGCGTTGTACAAGACGGCTTAGTGAATAGCCTTGCTGGTAGCGCTCAACGGCATCACTAGGGGCTAGAGACTTGTGCAGTAGCTGCTTTTCCTCTAGCACAAAAAGGAAGATGATGCGATAGACGAGGTGAAGCAGCTCATTATAGTATGCAGTGGGGCTGAGCTCACCTCGTCGTAGCTGCTCTCTAATTTGCTCATTGCTGCTCAAGAAGCCTGCACCTAGGGTACATAGGGCGCGTTCTACCCCATCGCGTAGACCTTCACGCACACGTTGCCCCGTCTCTTCCAGCTGGCGGTGCCATGCCTCCCAGAGGCAGCTTTTTCTATCGTTGACAGTTTTCTCATAGGCGCGGCTGCTATGCAGGCAGCGGTAAATGCCAGCGAAGGCGGCGGCATTCTTTTCACTCAGCACGCATTCCATATCAAAATCCACATAACTGGGACGAGAGAGGCTGTTATTATCCCGTAGGAGTCGCCAATGACGACCATTTGTCACGATGCCCCAGAGGTGTTTTTCTGACTTATTCAGATACTCCTGCATGTAGAAGAAGGGGACAAAGCGTGTACCAGTGTGCGTGGTATAGCTCTTGTCCAAGTCCTGCATATAGGGAAGGATTAGTAGCGGGATTGAGGCGTCAGATTTAACCGTCGGGGCAAGGTATGCGGAGAGCTCAAAGGATTTTTCCTCTCCATATTCTACGACTTCTTCCTCTGCGAAGAGTTCACCGTCCGATCTTACTTCCTCACTGATGCGCACACCATCTTCAGCGATAGCGCGATAATCATAGCCCAAGCCATGCTGAAGAAGATTATGAATAAAGCTCTGCGTGGCTTCGAGATCGAGTGAAGAGATTCTCATGAGCTGATTCCAGCCCCCGAGAGCATTGAGATAGGCACGCTGGGCTTCGTTGTGTACTTCAAGCCCCTCCGAGAGGAGGAAGGTAGCGCGGTCTTTCTCTCGGCAGCCTTCTTCTCTGCCGTCAAGGATGCGACCGAGGAGATCCCCGCCGAATAAGTTAGCGATGAGTTCCACGTGTTTGAATTGGGAGAGGGAGGTATGTTTCTTGGACATGGCAGAATGGGGCTTAAAGTTTAGGCTGAAGGATGCTCAGAGCGACGAGATCCATGGGGAGAAAGCTCTCGATGTGAACGCTACCTGCATCAATGCGAGAGGCTTCGCGGACGCGGAGATGATCTTCGAGCAGCTGATTTGCACGCTGATTTGCAATAAGAGAGAGTTGTTCGCCTTGGCTCTGGAAGCGTTCTAGCGCCTTTCCTACGAGTTCGCTACCCCTCTTCTCATTTATATTGCCAGATGGAGGGAGTTGCTTGTACTCTTCCCATTCCGCAGCAGTTAGAACTCTGTAGGGCGCAGTTCCTTCTTGGATGAGCATGAGGGCTTCTTCTGCCATGATGTGTCTTTGCTTTTGAGCATAGCTAAACTGGAGCTGATGGCGCAGGCGCAGGAAGAGAATCTGTGTGGGCTGGGTGAGTTTTTCTATAGAAATGAGTGTCACAGAGCTGCGTGGTAGTGCGCCAGCACTGCGCTCTATAGCTCCCTCGCTCAGATGCTCTGCTAGGGTGGTGATGATGGGGTGGCTTCTCTGTATATGGATGTACTCTGGCCTGTGGCTGAAGCTGAGTTTGAGCTTGCCCCGCAAACCGCTCTGTGCCCATTGGCTGGCGATGGCTTCAGGGAATAGCTTGCAGTCAAGGAGGTAGTGACCGCTTTCTTCTTGTAGGTCTGCACCGACGTGATGGCAAGCCGCTAGGAGGAAGTTCTTCAACTCCTCTTCTGAGCCTAGTTGAACTGATTGCAGCTCCCATTCTGGGAAGACTTCTTCGGGGCGTAGTGTGTTCTGTGCAAATGTTGTGGCGGTTCTCTTCGCCTTTTCGAGGGCATTTTGCCACTCGATGTCAATTTTCGCCAGATCTTCAAAACCTGGCAGAAAGGGAAGTTCATCATGATGCTTTACTTCATTGTACTTGCGCATGATGATAGCCTTTACCACTGCGCGGGAGAGGAGTTCATTATTCTCTGGGAGAGGGACTTGGACACCCAGAGCCTCACGTATGCGTTTCCCCTTTCTCAGGATGATATCAAGGATGAAGCCGTCAATGGGGCTGTCTTCTGCGTACATGAGGAGACACTTCACAGTTTTGGCTTTCTGACCAAAGCGGTCTACGCGCCCTTCTCTCTGCTCATGACGCGTGGGGTTCCACGCCAAATCGTAATGGATGACGGCGTTAAAGGCTTCTTGTAGGTTGATGCCCTCGGAGAGGCAATTGGTCGCAATGAGGATACGCTGGGGCTTTTCGTTGAGTTGGTCTATCTCTTCTTTACGTTCCTCGGGGGTGAGTCTGCCTGTGATGGCGACGATTTCATCCTCTTTGTAGTTCTTCTTGTAGTGTTTTCTGAGGGCATCTCGGAGATACTCCGCGGTAGAAATATATTGGCAGAAGATGATGGGGCTATAGCCTTCTGCAATAAGGGTATCGCACTGCTTGAGGAGGCATTTTAGCTTGGGGTCGCGCCCTTTGCTGCGCAATGCCTCGCACTTTTCGATGAGATATTGTAGGCGTGCAGCCTCATCACTATGGCTTTGCTCGACAATGGGCTCTATGTCACTGGTTGTCTCCTCGTTTTGCTGGTCAAGAAGTTCATTTTCTAATTCATCCTCACCCATGGGGGTGAAGTCCTGATTGTCGAGATTCTCCAGCCTCGTGCGTAGAGCTGAGAGTGCGGAGGCAGGGCTAGAGCCCATGCAACGCATGAGGGCTAGTGCAGCGTACCATGAAAAGCCCTGCCCTTGCTCCTCGCGAGTGAGGGCAAATTGGCGGCAGCTATCAAGTAGTTCTTGAAAAAAATCACTCCACTCACCTTTGAGCTTGTAGGCACTTTCTGCCACGAGGCGTTGGGGGAAGAAGTTTTCTTCGAGGTTCTTGCTCCATTCATCTATATCCTTTCGTCGTCGCTGCACGATGTGGCGTGCGAGTTGGCGGCGCATGTTCTCTCGCTCATTTTTCTTGAGTTCGTCAAAGCGTGCGTATTTTGGGTCAATGAGGGAGAGGAGGTTGTAGAAGTTTTCGTCTACGCCTGAGTGAGGCGTCGCTGTCAGCAGCAGCATGTGTCGTGCCGCATCTGCCGCAAGTGTGCGCAGCAGTTCATAGCGCTTGTGCTTACCCCTGCCTGTACTCGTACAAGTGTGGGCTTCATCAACGACAATGAGATTAGGAGCATTAGCGATAAAGGCTGATGAATGTCGATCTGATTTGATGTAATCTAGGGAAACTATGGTATAAGGATGATGAACGAAAAGAGAGGTATTAGGCGGCAATTTCGATTCGAGATACTTCACCGAAGATGGGGTGACAAGCTCTGCCTCAATATGAAAATGCTCTCGCAGCTCTGTCTGCCATTGCTCTGTGAGGTTAGGCGGGCAGAGAACGCAGAAGCGATCGACCTCAGCGCGGTCGATGAGCTCTCTCATGATGAGCCCTGCTTCGATGGTCTTGCCTATCCCCACGTCATCAGCTATCAGGAGTCGAATGGTCGAGAGCTTCAATGCCATGAGCAGAGGCACAAGCTGGTAGATACGAGGGCGTACAGCAATATTACCAAAAGATCTAAAGGGGCCAGCCCCAGCCCTCAAGCCGAGGCGCATTGCGCTCTGCAAAAGATGATTTTGCGCCATATTTCCAAGAGAGTTTGTTTCTGGCAGGGGAAATGTGGCTGACTCTATACGCTCTATCTGTGGGCAGACGTAGGCTTCCTCATGATTGCCTCCTGCGAGGGGGCGAAGATGTAGGAAATTTGGCTTTGAGTTAGGTTCTACGACCCAATCACGCTGTCGTACACGGATGAGGCTGCCTGGTGGATATTGCATAGATTGAGTCATGAGAGATAGTCTTTGAGAATTTGGAATTGGGTGTCCCAGTCAGAGCCATCTTCGGCAAAGCAGAGACAACGCTGCCCCATCTGCTCAAGCGCAGCGGCGGCATCAGGTAATTCACCTATGAAGATACAAAGATTGAGATTCGCATATAGGGCATCTATCGAGATATTCAGGTAGCTTATTTCCTTATTATATTCTGAGGGCTCTTGCAAGTCGGCATCGAGGAGAGCTTTCTGCCATCGCGACAGCACGCTTTCTGCGGAATCTTCCACGGGGCTGGGTTGCGAGTTTTCGCTGAGTATCATTTCGGCATGCTGTAGCTGCATGAGCCATGAGCGCAGAAGTGGTTGCGTTCTATCTATACTTTCATGGTCGATTTGATTGCTGTATTGGAGCAAGCAGCGGTAACATGCCTGATGACAATCCGTGTTGGACTCATCTTCTCCTGTATCTGGATTGATATGCATGGCGATGAGCATATCACGGGCGACAAGGGCGAGACGCTTGGGATCATCCAAGAGGCTACGCAACACCCCTGCCCCGCCCTCCGAGGCTTCGTAGATGAGAAGACCGCCCCCATCCTGCTGCTTGTATAGCGAGTCTACTCCAATCTCAGAAGGCTCTACCTCAAAGTGACGAGATATACCCACGCAGAATGCGGCTTGAGCAGTGGGCATGAAGTTATCACTCTGAAGATAGATAGCAGGTATATTAAGAATGAGAATATTTCGCACATCCTTCACGTAAGGGATAATACGTTGAACGGGGCGTTGCGTTTTTGTGGAGGCGTCTTTTCCTTCTTTTGGCTCACTGCACCATCTCCCTGACATGGGGTCGATGTTAAAGCCGAGGATTTCTTTCGCAGCACGTCGGCGCAACCCTTTGTTAATTTTCCAAATGGTGGCAGAGGAACCATAGCTCAATGTCAATAGTTCTTCACCTTCCTGACTAAGTACAGTGCCATGCTGACTTTGCAAGCATCCTCTAATTTCTGCAAAGCGATAATAGGTTTGAACTTCAAAACCTTGTCGCCTGCGTTCTTCATCTTGCGCGCTGATGAATTCGCTTCGTTTTGTCACTACAGATTCTATCTGATAGAGACCATTAATGGTAGAGGCCAGTCTCGTGCTCTGGCAGTTTTCGCAGATATTATGGCTGAGACTCCCACTATCTTGCACGCAGCAATGCGCGCAGTCTTCGCAGAGCTGGAGCTGTTGGGTAGGTAAAGCTGCACTAATCTGCCCCTTTTGTGGGCTTATTTTAAGACTATCTACCTTGTAGATGCGCCCACGGTGGTAGATGAGGCTATTGGGACCAAACTCTTGCAAGGCTAGGAATCGCGGACGAGAGAGGATACGGCTCGTTGCGTTTCCTCCACCAACTTCATGCTGCTCTTGCTCCATCCAAGCAATGAGGGGAAGCCTAGGGAAATTATAACCAGGGATGAATCCTTGGCTAGCCAGATAACGATAGGTGTAGAGATCCCCTCCTCCACTCTGGTGCGAGTGTTGAGATGGAGGAGCAACCAGCTGCGCGAAGTGCTCTTTTGCTTGGCGGTTACGGGCTTCAACACTCCGTCGCTCATCGCTCTCTCTTAAAAACGCGGGGGAACAGAGTAAATCATTCGTTTCTTTCATCTGAGCTTCTGTGGTCCGATATAATTCACGCCACAACTCGAAGGCTCTGTCGAAATCAGCTGAGCAGTTGTCGAATATTTTATGACAGTAATCTGGAATACTGTCGCCTAGGCACTCCTCCCATTCTTCCTTGGTGACACCGGCATGGAATTCGAAGAGCTGCGAGACCTCATTCTCAGCTCGCTGGCGAATAGATGCATCTTTGAAAAGATCTTGAAAATCCTCTGCGATAGGACAGAGTTGCTCCTCCTCTTGTCTCATGCTAGTGCTTTCTGGGAGTTTGAGCACATCACTAATCGCACCAGGTAATGGCTTACGCGTTGCGCCTAAAAATGTAGCACGCAGATGACTGTCTATGAGATCCCTATTTCTCAGATCAAGGACTGGTGGCTTTACCACGCCGCTCACCATCTGTGCGGGGTTCTTAAAAAACCATAAATCATGCGGACTCAGAGCATGGCAGTAAGTCAGGGCTATGGCAGGCTCGCCCGAGCGTCCTGCACGGCCACTGCGCTGGGCGTAATTCGCCGCAGTGGGGGGTACATTGCGCATGTAGACAAAGTTCAGGGAAGAAATATCTACCCCTAGCTCCATGGTGGGAGAGCAGAACATGAGAGGTAGAGGCAGAAGGCTCTCCTCCGTCTGTGATTTTTCAGCGCGGAAGCGACGCTCTAGGTTTTCCCGCTCCTGATGGGAAACCTGCGCTGTGTGCTCTGCTGCAATGAGGTCGAAGAGATAGTGATCGCCTCCTCGGAATTGCTCTCCTAGCGTTTCGAATAATTTTTTAAAGAAAGGATTGTAGTGCAGCTCTTTCTTTGATTTTTTCTCTCGTCTGGCATCTTTCCATCGCAAGCAGGCAGAAAGTAGCTGATAGGCTTCTCTGTCTGGTAATTTCTGAGTTATCCCAAAATCACATGCACGTTGCAAGATCCTATATACAAGATCAAAAACATCTTGAGAATTTGTTGCATGAAGCGAAGAGCTAACGATGCGACTCACCCGCTGCACAATTGCAGAACGCGGGCTGAGTAGAATCTCAAGTTTGTTATTCTTCGATTTATACTTTTGATCAAAAACAAGCACGCTTGAGCTTACAGCATGATGCGACTCAATAACCCAGCCGTCTCGTATCTGAGCCGCATAGGGGCGCAGTGTCTCTTGCATACTCAAATTCAATTCATCTGCGTGAATACACATTTTATGACGCATCGAATTAAAGAGCTCGTGCAACACATCTTTACGCGCCTCTTCATCCAACTTTGAATACAAGCTTGATTGCTTTTCAAGAACGTGGTCTTTAGCTAAGGCATCTAAGCCATCAAATTTAATTGCAAGGAGATTCAGCTTCTCAAGACTAGGGCAGTTGTATCTCCATGCTTCTCGCAGGTCTCGATAAAGCTGATAGCCTATGTAGAATCTCAGATACTTTTGGGTATTGAGTAGAGCATTAGGTTCAAGATTTTTATTCTTGAGGTAATGCTCTTTCATATGCGCAGCATCAGAGCCAAAGCCTAGGTAATAGAATACCTTATCCACCAGTTGCCCTATTCCTAGTCCCATCTCAGAGGAATCTTCACGCACAGCCTTATAGATTGCAGAGCGTATCAGTGCCAGCCGATGAAAATCATTGAAGTGCCCTGCTTGCAAAGCCGCGTCTTGCCTATTATCAGTAAAGCCCAATAATTTGCAGTAATTCTTCATTCTCTCTCGTTCTGCGGAATTTGCGCAAGAATGAAGCTCTGAGAAGAGACTCAACAATGAAGATTGAGTAATCACAGTGGTGGCACTAGAGCGACTTTCGCCCGAAAGAGTAGCCAAGCGGTTATAATCTCGCTCGCGTCTCTCATGATAATGCCCACACTGAGGGCAGAATCTGAAACGCCCTGAGCTGAAGAAGTACAGAGGGGATTTGAACCCCACTACATTGCCATAGGTATCAATATGGTGATCTTTAGGGATTTTTTTCTTGTAGGCACTTTTAATGCGAAGCTCACCTTTTCTTTCCTCCAGCCATGAGTCAGGTAAACCGTCTGTCTTTTTCTCACCGCGATAGACTCTATCCTCCAAGCAAGGAGTAAGAAAACCCAAGCTAGTGACTTCATCATCTTCAGTATTAGTGATAACATCAATAGGACGAGGAGTGAACTTTTTCTTACTCTCGTCAAAAAAGACAGGCAAGAACTCATGCCCACAGTTGCGACAAAAATACGCCGTATACAGGGGGCGAGAATCTGAAGAAAAACTCTGCGCCTCAAGGGTGATATCACGCTGCCCCTCTGGCTCAAGAGTGAGCATGACTCGCCCTGGACCACTGATAAGCTGATGTAATTTAAACGCAAAGGGAGAACGACCATTGAGCTTAACCTTATGAGCCTGCATCAAAAAATCCTTGAGCAGATTTTTAAGCAAATCATCTCCCAATTGATGGCATTGGCAGAACTCATCACCTAAATCACGCTGCATTAGCTTCGCGAGCTCTGAAAGAGATTTAGGGGCAGCGCGCCGCATATGACCCGATTGAATCGTCACACCTAGATTAAGTTCACACCAAATAGCTAAAGGGTGTTTTTTCAACTCATCTAAGCTGGACAGCTCCCCATGGGGACTGCTGACTAAGTAACTTCTGAGTAGATCAGGTAATTGAGCCTTCTGCACGCCTAAATCCGTAATGCGCTCTAGCTTTTCTTCTATGACCTCGATAGAAGCAGCCGAAACGCCGAAAAGCAAGGCTGCTACATTCTTAACAGCATTGACTCGCTCTGCTATATCATCTGAGGACGACATCGTAGCCGATGTACCGACACAAAGCATGCTTTGCGATTGTGTAGTGGCACGTAATCGACGGAGCAACATAGCCACATCTGCCCCCTGCCTACCGCGATAGGTGTGTAATTCATCAAGTACAAGGAACTGCAAATCTTGGCAAGCGTCAAGCATTTTGGCATCGTTGTCTTTCTTTCGCCGCGTGAGCATCCACTCCAGCATCATGTAATTAGTCAAGAGGATGTCTGGTGGGTTATCCGCGAGCTTCTTTTTCTCCTCGGAGCTCTCTTGCCCCGTGTAGCGCCCTACCGAGATGGGGCAATCGGACCAATTGCTAAGAAATTTTTTAATTTCCTTCTCTTGGCTATTCGCCAAGGCGTTCATGGGGTAGATGATGACCGCACGAACGCGAGGCGCTGCATGCGGTACTCTTTGCTTTGCTTCTATAATTGCACTGACTATAGGGATAAAGAACGTAAGAGATTTACCCGAACCTGTCCCTGTGGTGACGACGTAGTTCTTTTTGTAGTGCGCACAAAGAGCGGCCTGCTCCTGATGTCGGTAAAGCGATAGAGGCTGCCCATCAAACTGAAAGATACGTATACAATCAGGACTTAAAGTGCCATCTCGAACCAATGTTTCAAGAGCTGTCCCCTTTTCGTAATTCACACTCAGTTGAATCAGAGGCTCTGGCCAATAGCGAGATTGATCATGGTAGACATCCTCAACAAGTGCATTAATATCCTTAGCACGAATCTGACAAAAGCCCTGAGAGAATTGCTTATGGACATCTATGAGCTGGTCTCTAAAATTAAATATATCATCCATAAACAAGAAGTTTTCTATATATCTATCAGTTTTTCACACGTGAAAGTGAACTATACACAAAATGAGCCCCAGCTTCAAGCTTATAAGCACTCAATCGAAAAGTTATTTTGTATCACGCTCTTTTTAACTCGACAAAATAACACATAGAGTTATACTTACAAATTGATAATCTCACCAATCTAACTTAAGCCTCAACTCTACCATTATGTCTGAAAACACCGATACCAACAGCACCATCACCATAGACCTTACCAAAAGCATCAACGCACATGACTTTGGTGCGGGGCACATTATTCACAAAGCAGAGTTCGATAATATTGTTAATGAGGTAACCGAACGCATCAAATTGCTGCCTGACTTAGATAAATTAAAACCCACTTGCAGGAAAGATGAAGCCCTCATTCATCACCACGATGCATTCACCATCTACGGCACACGAGGCAGCGGCAAAACAAGCTTCCTGTATTCACTGCGTGCCGAATTTTACAAGAATAATAATCTTTGCGTACTTCCAATGGTCGACCCTACTCTCATCGAAGAAAAAGGGCATATTTTCCTCACCATCATCTCACTCATAGACGATGTAGTTGAAAACAAACTCAACAAATGTTGCGGGGCAAACATCAATGAAAAGAAAGCGTGGAAGGAAAAAATGCGAAAACTCGCCGCAGGGCTTCCCTCCATCAATGACAACCACGACCCCATAAATGATTGGTCAGACGCAGAACACGTCATGAACCAAGGACTCACACGCGTCAAATCAGCGTTCAACCTCGCACGCCACTTCCACGAACTCGTAGAATACGCCCTCGCGCTTCTAGACAGCAAAGCCTTCGTGCTTATGCTTGATGACATCGATATCAACTTCGCCAAAGGCTGGCCCACACTGGAAACCATACGCAAATACCTCACAACACAGCGCATCCTTACCTTCGTCAGTGGAGATTTGCAACTTTTCTCCACCGCCATTCGTAAAAAACAATGGGAGAATTTTGGCGACAATCTACTGAAAAATGAAGTTGACCGACTCAGCCGCATCGATCAATATAATGAGCAGGTCACTGAAATGGAAAGCCAGTATCTTCAAAAGGTTCTCAAGCCAAAATACCGTACACATCTCTATACATTAGCTGATAAAGTAATTTACGATGGGCGCAACTCTATATTGATCTCTAAGAGCGAAGAGCAAAACGGTACTATAACACATACTTACGATAAAATTGCATCTTCTTATGGTCTTTATAGCCAAAGTATGAAAAAAATATTTCGTGATCATTTTCTTAATCTCCCACTACGATCACAAATCCATTTCCTTGCACTCACGCCAACGGAAAATAGTAACAAATTCTTGCCTCGTGTTCTAGAGATTTTCATAAGCCAATGCTATGAACTTGGTATTGATATTACATCTTTTCAATCGAAGAGATACATGTTATCTCAGCTTACTTTGCGCTTCTTAATTGAAAAGAAAATGCTTAATCAAGGTGCGCAATTACTTCCTACCACAGGAAACAATACAACGAATAGTGCATTAATAGCGTTAGGTATTGTATTTAGTAATGAAATTAAATCGAATCCATCTCTTATCTTTGATTATTTCATCTATATAGGTTTGATACGTGACTTGAATTCTAATCTGACTGAAGCTGATTTACAAGAACTTATACTGCACGCATCTTTGTATGAAATTCGTTCTTTGCGAGATGTGGCGAATTTAATAATTAGCTATCTAAGAACAAAAGATACAGAAGGCAGTAACTCAAAAATGTCATCGGCGACGCAATCAACCAATTCGACTTTGAACAGATTTTATTTACCTGGGATTATTCAAATTCGAGCTATACGATCCAATCGAGAAGAAAGCTTTAAAAAAGGACGGATTGACCACGAGTTAAGTAACGCAGATTTCACGAAAGAGCTACTAGGCTATATTCCCCTCAATGGAACGATTACAAGCTCTCAAAACACCTCTATTTTAAATTACTCTATCTATTCACTACTCGGATTTATATCTGACATACTCCAAGCTCACTACGAAAACGAAAAGGAAAACGAAAAGGAGAACGAAAATTTCCTTAGTGCAAAAATAATACAATTTGCTCAATTAAAATATTATCCTTCACACAAAAGTAATATCACCATACATTCTGATAATGCAGAAGAAGAGGCTGAAACGACTGAAACGACTGAAACGACTGAAACGACTGAAACATTAGATGAGGATTTCATAAAAAAAATCAAAACCTGGGCTGATGATGGTAAAAATATAACAATACACCCTCAAACACTACGCCAAATAAGTACTCGAATCTACTATGCATTTTCAAGACTCGCAAGTTACACTCAAAGCAATTTAGGTGATTTTTTCAGCCGTCACATACTCATTGTACTTAATGCCATTTTAGTGGAGGAAGTCAAAGAATCAGAGTTGTCTCCAACTATGAACTATAACAATCCAGTTACCTCTTCTAAGATTCTCATAGATAATATAAAAAATGTGGCTAAAGAATTACCACCGCTATTCTCTTGGATAGTACAATGCCCTTTACTCAACTCTTTTATGAATCCTAAAGATCAAAATGATATCGTAAAAATTCTTAATACAACATATACTACGACAATCGAAAAAAATAACATTTACTGTCATTTAAAAAACGTTACTTTGATTCGTAATAGCAAGGATGTTTTAGAAGAAAGTGATAACCCACCTAGTCAAAACAACAAAAGTCAGACCAATAAAAAACCTCCCTTACGCTCTACTGGTGCAGCATTTGATCTTGCTATCGAAATACTAAAAGGTAATAACGTTAATATAAAAGAGCTTTGCAAACTAGAATATGAGCTACAAAAAAATATATTAAAAAATTACTTCTCCGAGGTAGAGATTCGCAACATTGTGCGTTTTATCAACGCCTGCATAAAATACTTAAACAATAACCCATGATCCCGCACTCGCCACTGCGGTACTTATTATCTGACAAGTACTCCCTGCAATCATATACGCAGGGGGCACTGGTGGATTTTGATTGCATCAAAGCGCATCTCTTTATTTTACAGCGGCGTGAAGACCATGAACTGCCAGATCATTACCATAGGCTCAACCATAAGCGACACATAGATAAATACGAGACTCTGGGGGATTTATTGACGGAGGGTTTGGCCAAGCTAGCTGAGCCGTTTTTGGAACTTCCAGAGGGGGAGCCTAGGCGGCTTTATATTCGCCACAATAAAATCAATGAATGGCAAGAGCTAATTACATACATACCCCCGCTTATACTGATTTCTGCTTTCTTATACCGAGAGCATCCGCACTATCATGATAGGGACTGTTTTTGCAAGACTATAGTGCCTTATGTAGCCGACATACTCGAGTCTAATCTTCGTTATACGGCTCTCCTTAGCCCATTCATTCCTTCCCTTGAGCATTACTTGGAAGAAAGACAAGGCTTTCATGACTTGCACATACATCTCAACGGCTCGACTGAATCCGATGTTGTTTGGCAATCCCTGCTTTCAGATATAGACAAATCCTTTAAAGACAAACTCTCAGATAGTCGATTTAATGCACAAGATAAAGAACATCTTCTTCAAGAAGGGCTCTCTGACTATGGTGAACTATGCGAGTGGCTACATTATGCGCGGCGCATAAGAGATTGCTTGGCTCATTATTTGCTCACGGGTGATATTGAGCCCGTGGCAGATGACTCTGGCTGCCTCATTAGGCATATGCAGTCGGGTGATAGAGGCGGGGCTGAACACCCCCTACGAGTTCTCTTTGCCGATAGCAGTTTTAATCATTGCACCCTCTGCCTCCCCCTAGAGGCAAGTCTTCTAATTGGTATTATGAAGGCTATAAGCATTACTAAAAATGAATGTATTGCGAGTCTTTTACACTATTATCTCCTCATCCAAGGTGTGTGCCATCGCATGATGGTACAGCAAAAACATCAATTCGGCTTTCAGCAATTTCAGCGTATTGCGGACTCCCCCTTCCGCTGGATGGTTGAAGAAGACTACAAAGCGCGCTTTTTTCAACTACATGGCAATGAATGCCGTTATATGAGCATCATTGAGGGTCGCTTCGCCCCCAAAAAATCGCTAGTGGAGAATCGAATTTTTCTCAGACATATTGATAAAGGCTGGAAGGATTTCATCTCCACACTAGAAGATCCTAAGCCTCAACTCTATCTAATTACCCACTTCATTAAAAGGCCAGATAAAGAAAAAATTGATTTACGCCATAGTGACTTAAGAAAAGAAATCTGGCTCAAAGCTCAAGCATTGGCGAAAACCATCGAGTGTGAATCTGAGCTCTGCTCCAAACTCGTAGGGGCAGACGCCGCAGCGAGTGAATTTGATACCCCTCCCGACGTCTTCGCCCCCATGTTCCGATATCTGAGAAAGCAGGGACTACAGCACTTCACCTACCACGCAGGCGAAGATTTTTACCATATTTTTGGTGGATTAAGAGCCATTTATGAAGCGGTAGAGTTTTGCGATCTCCAAGCAGGCAATCGCATCGGGCATGGCGTTGCCATGGGCATTAACCCCGAGCATTGGGCGAATGCCGTCTCCCACCAAGGGCGAGAGAAAAAAGAAATCCTCATGCCCCAAGGAGATTATCTTGACGACCTCACCTTTCTCTACAATTTACTACTAGAAAACCAAGATCACTCACTCTATAAGCGCCTCGTAGATCTTGAGCATCACATCCTTGAACTCTACCAAAGAATTTATAAAAAATTCACCCCACTTTATCTCATCATACAAGCATGGAAATTGCGTAAATACTGCCCCTTGCATTTATTAGAATTAAGGCAAAAGCATTTAAAAGTCAGCAAAGAAAAATGTGAGGGAAAGAAAGTGAATGCTTGTTGTGATTCCATCGAATGGCTCAAACAAGAGCTTTACTACCAAGACTCCGAGATAGATTACATTAAAAAAGATCCTACTACAGAGTGCAAACGCACAATAAGCTGCCTGAACCGCTACCACCAGTATAAATACAGAGAGCAATATGATGAAGTGATCACTGTAGACGTTTTTGAAATTTTTTGCCCAGCAGAAATCGAAAAACTGCAACGCTTGGTGCTCAAACATCTGCACAAGAGAGAAATCGTCATCGAAGCTCTGCCAACAAGCAACATACGCATAGGGCACTATAACAACTATAGTAGTTATCATTTATGGATTTGGCATCAATGGCGCAAGAATGGGAAATGCATCCCACCCATCGTCCTAGGAACAGATGATGCAGGTATTTTCGCGACAAACATCTTCAACGAATATGCAAACATCTACACTTACCTCACTCAAAACTGCAAAATGGGTAGCCAAGACGCAATCTCCATCTTAAAAGAATTAGATGAAACGGCGAGCGTGTACCAATTCAGACCAAAGAGGTAGAATATTTCATCATCAATATAATACACCATTGGAAACAACTACAGACAAAAGTACTTTCCCCATAGACTTTTACTAAAAATCACCCAAAATTCATATTTAACCAACTAACTCTAATCCATTTATAAGTTCGATCTCCACCGAGCACCCTAAGTAGTTAAGTCTCAACATGTTAAACATGTTGAGGCTTTTCGGTACGCCAGACATGGCGTAGTCGCTGGGGTGAAAATCCCCAATGAGCC
>CAYJJD010000053.1:0-22274 GCA_964370425.1 uncultured Akkermansia sp.
ACTCTGAGCCATCAATTCGTGAAAAATCCATCTCGAAAATCATCTCAAAATCTAACCTCGCGAGAAACTAGAAGTCCCCTAATGCAGGAATATATCCGACTGGTCTAATCCCGTGAGCTTGTGCAGCGCCTTGCGCAGGTAGACGATCACGCCGATGAGCGTGCCGAGGATGGGGACACCGATGATGAGGTAGCCCCACCATGTCATGTCGCTGACCGCGTAGTTGTAGAGCAGTGATTGCTCCGCAGCGGGGGCTTTCGTCACAGGGATGAGGAAGTAGAGTGAGAGCCCGAAGTTCGCAAGCGAAGAGACGACGAGTGAACTCGCCGTGAGTAGGCTCGCGCGGAACAGTACCTGCTGATAACCTGCCGTGAGTTTCTGCGCTTCCACCTTCTTCTCGATGCGTGGAATGTCAAAGATACCATCCGTGTACACGAACACGCGCAGCAGCGAGCCGCTTCCCTTTGCCGTCAGGACGATGGCGGATGCAAGTAAGAGAGGGATGGTCGCTTCTTTCGCCGCGTACCACCATGGGGTGTCTGCTTGGATCGCACCATTCTCACCCGTATTCGCGTACACGGTGACGAAGGCTGTCAGCAGTGTGCCGATGAGTCCCATGATATTCACCGCATCGGCCTTATGTGTGCGAATGAAGTGGTAGATGCCATAGCCAAGTGGCAGGCTGAGTGCGACAATCATCGCAGGTGTCGTGCCGACTTGCCATAACTTGTCTCCTTCTGAGGAGCAGTGGTCAAGAATGAGGACGGGAGCGAGGACGCTCATGAATACATTCACGAGGCTTTCTGTACCTTTATCCATAATATGAAAGTTGTTAAAAAAGGGGAGGGTATTATTTCATGCTAGCGATGGCATCAGCCATGCTTGCCGCCTTAAAGGTGGATGAGCCCGCGACGAGGCAGTCTGCACCTGCGGCGGCGCAGAGGGGAGCTTGCGCAGTACCGATACCTCCGTCCATCTGGATGATGTACTGGTAGCCGTGCTGCTGTCGCTGCTCGTCGAGGAAGCGCACCTTGTCGAGGACTTCTTCCATGAAGCTCTGTCCTCCGAAGCCAGGGACGACACTCATGACGAGTATCATGTCTAGCTCGCCGAGGTAGGGCAGGAGGCGTTCTACGGGGGTAGCGGGGTTGATAGCGAGTGCAGCCTGCGCCCCGCCTTCGCGTATAGCGGCGAGTGTGGCGTGCAGGTCTACAGCCCCTTCACGTTCGACGTGGACGGAGATGAGATTCACGCCTGCTTTCAGGAATCGTGGTAGGTAGTGCAGAGGTTCATCTATCATGAGATGCGCGTCGAGGAAGGCATCTTCTGAGACGCTAGCGCGAATGGCAGCGCAGATATCAGGACCGAAGGAGATGTTATCCACAAAGGAACCATCCATCACATCAAGGTGCAGCCAGTCGGCACCAGCGGCAAGGGCGCGCTGAGCTTCAGAGCCAATTTGACGAAAATCACAAGCCAGCATGGAGGGGGCGATGAGCATGCGCGCATCATAGCACAGTGAGAGACTAGAAGCAAGTGTTCAGACGAACTTGCCGCTGATACGCGCTAAGTGCGCAAAAAAACTCCTACTTGTGTACTCTGACTTGACCTCGCTAGTTAATTCTGCTAAAGTCCTTTTCGTAATGGAACAGATTTCACCCACACATACGATATCGGTACTTGTTGAAAACAAGTTCGGCGTGCTGTCGCGCGTTGCAGGACTTTTCTCAGGTCGTGGTTACAACATCCATTCGCTCAACGTTGCCCCATGCGAGAATGAAAAGTTCTCCCGCATGACGATTGATGTAAACGAGCGTGGAGAAAAACTCGATCAGGTTATCAAGCAGCTCAGCAAGCTCGTCAATGTGGTGGAAGTAATAGACTTCCGCACAGAATCAGCCATCTATCGCGAAGTCGTACTCATGACCGTGCGCTACGGCGATCAGAAACAAGAGATTCTTGACCTCTGCAACATCTTCCGCGCGAAGGTCCTCGATGCCACACGCGAAAAGCTCACCATAGAAATCTACGGCGGTGAGTTCCGTCTGAATCGCTTCCTCAACCTCATGGAAGACTACGATATTGACACGATCACACGCTCGGGCAAGATCGCCGTTGTCACCCCAAGCAAGGTCTAGTTACCGCAGAGTATTGCATTTTTTTGCTCCTGAGTCGTCTCCTATGGCTCAGGAGCTTTTCTGTGTCTAACAGCGTTTCCATCCTCTGACGAAGACTTCATCTCAGCAGAGGACTCCTCATCGCTCTTCAAAATATGAGGACGTGAAAATACCTTGCTAAAGTGCCGTAGAATGATAGAATAAAACTAATCCTGAAATCACGGCATTCATCTATCGTCATATTGCTCAGTGCCTGTTAAGAAAAGGAAGAAACCTAAAAATATAAATTACATATGTGCAGATTATTCACTAATTTTATAAGCGTATCCCTCTCTTGTGCTGCGCCAACATTGGCGGATGCTGACGCTAGCCTAGCCGAAGGAATCAGCTATCACAATAAAATTTTCTACTCCGGCATGCCCGCAGAAAAAGAAAAAGTGGCTGGCTATCGCATCCCCGCTCTTGTCACCGCACTGAATGGAGATCTCATAGCCGCTATAGATGAGCGCGTCCCCAACCTGCGCGACCTGATGCACAGCGACGATATCAACATCGCGGTACGCGTCAGTAAGGATCATGGCAAGACATGGTCACCGACGAAAATCATTGTGGACTTCCCCCTCGGGCAGTCTGCCTCAGACCCCTCGATGATTGTCGATGAGAAGACTGGGCATATCTTCCTCTTTTACAACTTCATGGACAGAAAGAAGGAGAAGAACGTCTACTATCTCCACTATGTGAAAAGCACGGATAACGCTCAGAGCTGGAGCAAGCCTGTGGATATTACCGACCAGATAGCAAAGCCTGAGTGGAAGAATGACTTCAAGTTCATCACCTCGGGACGAGGCTGCTACACGAGTGATGGGAAGATGATCCATACCCTCGTGAACCTGAAGCGCGGATTATCCATCTTCGCGAGCGACGACCACGGCGAAACATGGTATCTCATCGACACCCCGATCAAGCCCGCAAATGAGTCCAAGGTCATCGAACTGAGCGACGGACGCTGGATGGTGAACAGCCGCGTGAATGGAAAAGGGAAAATCCGCTACGTGCATATCTCCTCAGATAAGGGGAAGTCATGGGAAACACGCCCAGAACCACAGTTACCAGATGCCGCGTGTAATGCGAGCATCATCCGCTACAGCGCGAAGAGTGCGGGAGATGATAAAGACAGGCTCATCTTCTCAAACGCGAACCACAAAAGCCGTAAAAATCTCACCGTGCGCATCAGCTACGATGAGGGCGAGACATGGAGCGCGGGAAAAGTGATCTACCCCGGTGGCTCTGCTTATTCCTCCTTAACGAAGCTTGCCAACGGTGACATAGCTGTCTTCTTCGAGAAAGATGGCTACAAGAATCATGAGGTAGTCGTCTTCTCTCTGGAATGGCTCACCGATGGTAAAGATAAAGCGAAATAATCGCAGCGTACCATTGATATCTATCAAACTAGGGCTTAGCTCCTCTGTCCCCTCCCCCGCCGCCGTATGCGCACTCATGCCATACGGCGGTTTCATCTACGCGCTTAGCGTATACATAAAAAGGCTAGCCTCGCAAAGATACGAGACTAGCCTCTGAGATGATTTTATATCTACTAAGCTGCTTACGCTGTCTTGCGACGGCGGCGTGCGAGCAGACCAGCGAGTGCCATAAGGCTGAGGGTCGCTGTGCTAGGCTCTGGGATGTAGAGGAAAAGGTCAGTACCACTTGCACCACCTGGGGCTATCATGCCGCGTGCGGCATAATCAACACCATTAATCTTAAAGATGACTTCATCATAGTACAGCGATCCGATAGAAGAGATACCGACTAAATGCAGGGCAGTAATCGACAATTCGTCAAATTCGCCTTGTATTCCCAAGTCCAGTGTCAGTGTACTACCATCGACCACGGAGCTGAAGGTAGCGGCAGTCAAGCCATCAATTGTATAGACTCGGCTCAGTG
Organism: uncultured Akkermansia sp.; assembly: GCA_964370425.1. Classification (GTDB taxonomy): domain Bacteria; phylum Verrucomicrobiota; class Verrucomicrobiia; order Verrucomicrobiales; family Akkermansiaceae; genus Akkermansia. Next base: position 4,062 of record CAYJJD010000053.1, read on the forward strand.
ATGTGCCTCCTTCACTCGTAGTGAAGCTATGCTCACCTGTATCTGTGACAGCCAAGGATGTCAGAGTAGAACTCTGCATATTCAGCGTTCCCAAGCCTTCTACCGTAAGCGTATTGTAGTTGATAGTCGCATTTTGAAGATTGAGCGTTGCTCCATCACGAACTGTAATACCATAAGAACTAAGATCCTGATCACCATCGATATTAACAATACCAGAGCTGATATCAATACCTTTGCTTGAGTCTTCAGAGCGACCAAGGACAGTCGTCACGAAATTACCCGTCAGCGTAGATGTCCCTTCGCTCGACAGAGTGAGCGTGCCCGTAACCGTGAGGTTATTCGAGATAGTAACTCCATCTGCGAGGACGAGCGAAGCGCCACCTGCCGTACTAATCTTGCTCGTACCTGCTGCCTCATTATGAGCCAGCTTCAACGTAGCGTCAGCATTAACCTGAGTGATTCCGCTGTATGCGTTCGCCTTTTCGAATGTTACAACTTCCGCTGAGTTGATCAAGACTGTACCTGTTCCAGTGATCTGCCCCTTGGAGCCATCACGCGTAACAGCCGTTGTATTAGCGAATTCGACAACACCGTCGTCTAAGTTAATGCGACCGTTCCATTGAGCGCCTTCGCTTAACTTCACTTTGGCAGTATTAATATTAAGCTGCGCTTTCGTCTCACTATCTACAGAGCCAGTCATACCAGCACCTGAGAGGGTCAGCGTCGTATCGAGACTATCTGAACTCACAGTAAAGGTACCAGTGCGCGCAGCGTTATAAAGAATCGTACCGCCAAACTCCATCGATTCGCTCATGACGAGATCGACATTCTTCACTGTATCTCCCGATAAATTGTAGTCGTAGCGCAGTATACCATCTCCCTTTAATTCCTTCAGGTAGAGTGTATCGCCATTATTAGCTGAGGCGATAGCCAGTTCAGAAGAGCCCTGAAGATCGAGTGCCATGCGACCTGTGGCACTGGAATTCGTGATATCCATAGCTCCTTTCTTGCCAGTCTGGATCGCGAGAGTTCCTGTGAAGGCCTCGTCTGCACTGAATTTTACAGCGAAATTAGAATAGGTTCCTCCGCCATTGTAAGAAATATCGCCGTCACCAGATATTGTCTTGTATACGTTTGCATCAGTATCTTGCGCATTAAACAAGGCTGTAGCACCTGCTGTCACGTGAACACTCGTCACCTTATCCCAAGATGCGGTCAGTGTTCCGCTACCCGAAAGATCCAGAGCATGGTCGGCAATGCCATTAGAAAGCGTCGCGTTCACATTATCTAAATTGAGATTGAAGCTTACGCCATCAGCCAGTGTGATGCGGTCTCCTGCAAGGGCGACATCTTCCACCCCAGGCACTCCGAATACTATCAGTGTACCGCCATTAATTTCCAGATCTCCTGCACCGAGGGCATTCATGTTAGTAATGGTCAATGTACCTGCATTGAGCGTCGTGCCACCCGTATAGCTGTTTTCAGATAAGAGCACGAGCTCACCTGTGCCATCCTTCACGAGAGAAGCAGTGCCTGTGATCATGTCTGTACCAGGAGTAGCAGCGAAGAAGACCGTATTCCCCTCGCCGTCCACAGTAATATCGCCAGAAGGTGCGAGTTCACCCACTAGGGTGATGACGTTATCCGTACCTGCTATATCATTACTGAAGCTAACGATGTCGCCTTGCCTATAAGCAGCACCGTCCCAAGCCGTGCTCGTGGCATCAGTACTCCAAGTACTAGATCCACCTGTCCAGCTTAACTGCGAACCTTCGAAGTCAGCAATCGACAGCACGAGATTATTACCATCCCAGCCTAAAGAGGTATTCTTTAAACCTTCGAGACCTAGAATAGTCAAACCGCCTGTACTCGTATCAAAGGTCGTGCTATCAGCCGCACGCGTCATGATGGTGTAGTCGCCGTTAGCCACCGACTCCAGCCCCAGATCAAGGGTGAGATCTCCTAAGATGAAGCTGCCATTTAGCGCTAGCAGATCTGTCGTATAGTCGGTGTAAGTGAGTGTGCCATTAAGCGTCGTGCCTGTACCTGTGAGTGTGGCACCGCCAACGCCGACCGTAAAGTTCCCTGTCAGATCAGAATCCGCTACATCGACTGCAAGGGTAGATGCACCTGAGAGCGAGACCATACCTGAGCCCAGCACCGCATTTCCACTAGAAATGTTACTACCATTAAGTCGGAGTATAGAAGCACCTGATATATCCCAATCGAATGCCGCAGCTGTAGCCGTAGTCGCCCCTGTATCTGTATAGAGCATCGTACCACCACCAGAAAGCGAAAGTGTCTTACCTGCACCAGCAGCCCAGTTTCCAGAGACGGTGAATGTCTTACCAGTAGCCACGGTCACATTCGCATCAGCAGCGAGGCTGAAATCGCGCGCGATCGCAGATGAACTTGTACTGGCATTACGGAAGGTGAAGTCTTCATTAATCGTAAAGACGGCAGCACTGGTGCTATCGGATGAAACATTCCCTTGGATGAAAATGTTGCGATCCGAACCTGATGACGGTGCCACGTAGCTATAGCCCGTAGCGCCAGTGTCGACGATGAGACCACCGAGATTCATCTTACCTGCATCGATACCGATACTCGTACCCGAACCTATATCGTCGCCTGATAATCTCGTATATTCTTCTGCACTAACAAAGCGAATCACGTTATTACGTGAAGCAGAAGAGCCTTCAAGCCAATGATTACGTACATAGGTGTAGGTAGTCCAATTCTCCGCGGAAGCCCCATAGCCGAGTGAGCCAGCAGTTGTGATATTACCACCATTACCTGTATAGATATAGGTCATATCGGTGGCTTGAGTCAGTGGGGCGAGATTTGCAGCCACCACAGCGGTGGTGACAAGAGTAGAAGTACTTAGTACAGAAGCGCATAGTGCGCTATAAAGCCTTCGTGGTAGTAATAATTTCATAATAATTCGTGTTAAGTGTGATACTAATGTGTTATATAATGCTCTTATGAAAAGCCACTTTATTTTATCAGAACAGTATACAAAAGCAAGCGTAAAACCCAGCCTAACAATAAAAAAACCGCGTCCCCCCCTTCTTTTCGACCACTGCATATATCTGTCATACAAAAGACTTCTAACTTGACCTCATACGCGCTGATCCTGTATATATGATTCATATGAAAAACTTTCATCTCTACTCTGCTATCCCGCTTATGGGACTATCTGCACTGGCGCAGGATATATCGGTGGAACTACGCCCTCTCATGGAGCTGACAACTGCCCAAAATCTAGCACCGTCGAAAAGCATTCTTCTGGAGCTAAGCGCAGATAAAAACACCCATCTGCTCTATATCAAATCTCATAAGTCTAGCCCTAATAACCACGAAGGCTATCTTTCCACCTTAAATGCGGAAAGAAACGTGAAGACAGGCGGGCTTGTCTTCCGCTATATCGATAAAACAGAAGATCATACAGACGGAGAAAAACAGATCAAGGGAGAGCTGAAGTACAGCTACACCGACAAGCCTGTAAAGACAGAGCTGAAAGATATCGTAGGTGAGAAAGGCAGGATCACATTGGATGGCAATGCGCTGAATTACAAGATAGAGAAATCAGAAGACGACGAGGATAAAATCAACATCACCTTCGAAGGAACAGCCCCTATCTGCGTGGAATCATTCGCCTTAGTCCAAGAAGACGGCACTGAGGTGTATTACCGATCAAAGAGTTACAGCGTCCACGATGGAACCTTAGATGTCACCTATTCTTTTAAAAAGGAAGAGATGGCGAAGGTGAAAAAGCTACGCCTATCCTATTACCCTGGCAAGTATCAGGAAGGAACGCTCCCTATAGCGGTGAAGCTTCCTGTAGAGCAGAAGGATGGAACGCAGCGTACGTCACCTGTGCAGCTGCGCCCCCTGATGGAGCTCGCGACGACTCAGGATCTGGAGATGGAGAGGAGCGTACGCTTCGAAGTGAGCGCGGATGAGAAAATAAGACCGCTCTCTATCAAGCTTAATTCGTGGATTTATGGTGTTTCTAAAGGATATATACCCACGTCGAACATGGAGAGAAACGCGAAGACAAACGCGCTTCTTTTCAGCTATGTCTTAGAGGAATATAGCGACACGGGTGAGGAGATCCAGATCAAGGACAAGGTGAAGCTTATCTACACGGACAGCGAGCCGAAGACAGAGGAAAAGGCTATCGTAGGCACTGAAGGCACGATAGCCATCGAGGGGAATGAACTGAAATATCAGCTAGAGGAACGTAAATATCAGCTAGAGGAACGTAAAGCCGATGAAACTACGTCAACTATCTCTATTCAAGCGACAGAGCCTATCGCGACCGTCGCACTGGATTTTATTGATGCAGACGGCTCTGCCATCGAGAGTATTTCATCTTCATGCAGCCTTAGCGCGATTAAACTCTATTCTACTTTTACCTTCAATAAGGAAGACATGGCGAAGATCAAGAAGCTGCGCATCGTCTATTACCCTGGCGAGTACAAGGAGATGGTCCTGCCTCTGGAGGTGAAGTTAGCTCTGTAAAATAGATGGTACTGCGCCGCTGTGTCTTCATTTGGTCGAAAAAGACCTTGCCTTTTCCCTCCAAATGAAGATAGTGGTAGAGCTTTTCTTTACAAGATAAGCTTCGCGAGCTACAATGATGCCCATGAGTAACTCTGCATCTTCCGCTCCTCTTCGTCTCGCCGTGCTCGGTTCGGGCTCAGGCTCGAATGCTCAGTCCATCATCGACGCTATCAGCGCTGGTCAACTGAATGCCGAAGTCGTCATCATCCTCTCCGATATAGAGGGCGCGACGATTTTCGATAGAGCTGAGCGTTGCGGCATCCCTGCTGAGCTCATCGACTGCCATGGCTTTAAGAATAAGTTCCCCGAGGAGGCGCAGCAGGCTCTCGCTGAGAAGCTGCGCGACTTGAACATAGATTTCATCTGCCTCGCGGGCTTCATGCGTCTAGTGAAAGCACCTCTTCTCGATGCCTTCCCCCAGCGTATTCTGAACATTCACCCCTCTCTCCTCCCCGCCTTCCCCGGTATAGCCGCATGGAAGCAGGCGCTCGCCGCTGGTGCGACGCAGGCGGGCTGCACCGTTCACTACGTGGATGCGGGCATGGACACTGGAGAGATCCTGATGCAGGCTTACGTGCCTGTGCTCGCAGATGATACGAATGAGTCACTGCACGCGCGTATACAGGTACAGGAGCATATCCTCTACCCAGCTGCGATCAAGTCCGCGGCCGCGCGTCAGGGATTACAGGCTTAATTCCTAATTTATTAATATATAGCTAACGCAGTACTCTTCAGCGACACATAAATGGATTTTTAAGGACCTCTACCCTCGCGGAAAAGCTGTGCTCACAGAGCACAGCAGCGTCAGTTTCATCCTAAGCTAATGTCACACGCGCCCGCCTAGCAAACCCAGCATCGTGTCCACACCCGAAACTGACGCTCCGACCACCGCGCGCGATAGCGCGACACATATCTTCCGTCGCAAACGCGAGAGCGCCCGAGCAGAGAAGACGCGACAAAAAGCCTTTCAAGCGCACTAATTCTGGAAAAGCGCGAGATACGCGTCTATCCAGCCCGATGCGCCGAAGACCCAGAGCAGTGCCGCGAGCACGAGGCTAGGGCCAAAGGGCAGTGCCGCTCCACGCCCGAGTCGGAGGATGAGGGCGGCGATAAGCCCGATGATGCTTCCAGCAAAAAGGCAGAATATCGCCCCCTGCCAGCCGCAGAGTGCTCCCATCGCCATGACGATCCACGCGTCACCGCTACCGAGTACGGAGCGATTCAGCTTCCAGCCCATGCAGCTGCCGCGTAGGCTTTCGTACCGCTCAAGATCGTAGCGAGACCCCGAGAAGTTCAGGTGCTGTGTATGGAGCGAGATGCGCTCAAGGGGGAGTTTTTTCAGCTTTTTCTCGGGCTCACCTTCTACGCGCGTCGCCGTTACTCGCGCCGTGTCCAGCTCAACGCTGTCGCGGCTTTCCATCATGAGCTCGGAGTAGAGGAATTTTTCCTTACCTATGGTGAGCTCGATGTCTTCGCCGTCGGCGGAGGCTTGCAGCTTCCACTGCTGGGACTTGTCATAGCTCTTGGAACGCCGACCGAAGGCGCGCTGCCCGCAGAAGCCGACGAATTTTAAGAGGAGAAAGCCAGTCAGCATGCCCTGCCCCGAGTAGAAGAGCACATCTCCCCTGCTCGCGTCGCGCTGATCCATCATAAGGGAGGGGCAGAGGAGGAGTGCGCCGAGCGCGGTGAGGCTGGCCACAATGGTCACGGAGGGCAGGACGATCATTTCCATCCAGTCCATGACGAAGATGACGACACAGCACGCACCCCAAATACAGAGAAGCGCAAGAGCGAAGAACTGTGGGTCACTACCCTGCTTGTAGGCGACCAGTCCTGCTAAGAGCAGAGCTGTCCCAAGCTCCACGAGCGGATAGCGGCAGGAGATGGGCTGATGGCAGCAGGCACTGCGCCCACGGAGAAAGAGCCAGCTGAGTACGGGAATATTCTGGTACCACGCGATGGGTGTCTCGCAGCGTGGGCAGAAGGAATGCTTCGGTTCGCTGGTCTTCAGACCGCGCGGTAGCCTGTAGATGACGACATTCAGATAAGAGCCGATGCACAGGGCGAAGAGCCCATAAATGGCTGGCAGCAGCCATGAGGTCTCGTCAAAGAGGAGCTGGATTTCTGGAGGCATAGAGGGAAGAAAAAGCAGCGCAAGAAGCTTCATCCTGCTTCTTGCGCTGAAAATGATTATTTAAATCGGGGCGATTATGCCGAATGATTACGCGTCTGCGCTCGGTGTCTTCTCCGTGCTGGGGCTTCCTTCTACCTTCCCAAGGTACTGAGGGAGCTCGAGTCCGACGCTCTTCGCGAGTTCGTGCAGAGGGAGGGTGTCTTTCACGAGGTTCTGGACGAAGCCACCGACGGATGCGCCCTTGTCGCCACCGCCCATGACGACGACCTTGTCGAAGCTCAGCTTGCTCACAGCGGCTGTCTGCATGCTGACGATTTCAGGAAGCTGCTCGGTCACGAGGAGGCTGCTGGCAGACTGTGCTGTGCCTGCGGCTTGAATGATCTGCTGGAAGCCTGATGCCTTCGCTTCGAGGGCGGCTTGGATAGCGGATGCTGTACCGCGACCGACGAGTTCGAGACCTTCACCTTCTGCCTTCTTCTTAAGGAGGAGTGCGTTAGCCTCACCTTCGGCGAGCTTCACGGCAGCTGTACCTTCAGCTTCTTTCTGGATGATGAGTGCATCAGCCTTACCCTGCTGTTCCTTCATGAGGACGGAGGCGGCGGCTTCTGCGGCGATTTCTTGCTTGCGCTTAAGGATTTCTGCGGCGACAATCTCGTTCGCGGTCTGCGTGGCGCGTTCGAGTTCGGCACGCTGCATTTCGGCTTCGCGGTTTGCGATGTAACCTGCGGATTCTGCCTTCGCGGCTTGCTCACGCTCGGCGACTTCCGCGACGCGTGTTGCTTCGGCTTGGCGGACTTTCAGGCGTGCGTTCGAGTCGACGACTTTCATCTGCGCTTCGTTGTTACCTTCGACAGCGGCAGCGTTTGCCATGGCGACCTGCACGGTCTGTTCGCGCTGAGCATCGGCCTTACCGATCTCACCACGGCGGGTTTCGTCTGCTACCTTGATCATCGCGTCATTGATAGCGCGGGCAGCAGCTTCCTGACCGAGGGCGGCGATGTAGCCTGAAGCGTCTTGGATGTCGGTGATGTTCGCATTGATGAGGTAGAGACCAACCTTGTTGAGCTCGGTGTCCACGCCATTTGTGATGCCCTTGATGAGCTTTTCACGGTCAGCATTAATTTCTTCAATGGTGAGCGACGCGATGACGATACGCATCTGACCCATGATGATTTCTGAGCCGAGCTGCTGGATGTCCATGCGGCTGCGTCCGAGGAGACGGCTAGCGGCGTTCTGCATGATAGCAGGCTGGGTGCTGATGCCGATGATGAAGGAGGCTGGCACGTCGACGCGGATGTTCTGGCTGGAGAGCGCGCCCTTCAGCGGGACGTCGATGTTAATAGGATTCAGATCCATGAAGGCGTAGCTCTGGACGAGTGGCATGATGAAGGTCGCGCCACCGTGGATGCACCTCGCGGAGCGGCCTTCGCCTACCTTACCGTAGACGATGAGAATCTTGTCCGATGGGCACATTTTGTAGCGTGAGAAGAGCCACGCTATCGTTCCGAGTACGAAGACACCGATGATGATGATGCCGATGTAGCCGCTGAGATCGCCCTCGCTTGTGTTAGCAAGAGGCAGGTTATTAATTATGGTATGGATGTTGTACATATGAATGGATGGTGTTAATAATAGAGGGATTGAAGAATTAAAGAATAGAGGGAATGGATTAGAATTGCTTCTTGACGAGTACCTGCGAGCTGCTGGCCTTCACGACGACGACATGCGTGTGCGTAGGAATGGCTGTGTCGCCATCCTGCACGGCTGCAATAGTGATAAACTGGCTCGGATGCGAGATCTGCACCTGTCCTCCGCTTTCACCATGGGGAGGGATGGTAAGGTACACCGTCGCTTCCATGCCGACGAGGCTTTCGTATTTAAAACTGCCATCCGTGTGCATGCGTAGCAGCATGCGCATGGTCAGCGCGATGATGAAGAAGGTTATAAGACCGAGCGCGGCTCCGACGAGTAGTGCGATGATGATATTCGCCCCCATGGAGCGCGCGACAAAGCTACCCCAGCTCAGACCGAGCATGAAGCCCACGATAGCGCGTGTGGAGAACAGTCCACCCTCCGCGCCAGCTATGCCAGCATCGCCGTCAAAGTCTCCCCCACCGAAGAAGGAAATAACCATCACGAAGAAAGCAATAACCGTCACCGCTACTGCTGTGATACCTAAAACGCCCAGTGTCAGATCCAGATCAAGCCAGTCCTGAAAGAACGAAACCATATGAAGTGTAGTAATCATAAGAAAAAAATGAGACCATCTTCGTGGTCTGCATTAGTTATATCAGAGAATACGCAAGCTTGAATCAATGGTCAAGTAAAAACGGCGTCCTATTCATATAGAACGCCGTTTTTGTAGAGGCTGGAGTGGGATTTGAACCCACGAATGTCGGTTTTGCAAACCGATGCCTTAGGCCACTTGGCTATCCAGCCGGATAATGTGGTTGCGGGGACATTTTATAGAAATCCACCCCCTTCGTCAAGAAAAAACCTCATATTTTTTCATATACACCATTCTAGAACATACATAAATTCATATTTTCAAAGGGGTTAATCATTCAAATAAAATTTCTACAACGACGCGACAGCCCCAGCATTCACCTCTATTCAGAGGCGATAGAAGTATTCAAATATACTAACTGATATACACAATGCGAAAATAACGCTTCACAAAGTACACACTTTCCTATATAATCGCCGCGCTATGCCCATTCCCATGCAAAGAACCTTAGAAACGAGTGCCTCCATTGAGGGAACATCTCTGCATACCGGTCAACCTGTTAAATTGACAATACGCCCTGCTGAGCCTAACACAGGCTTCCGCTTCCGCCGCATCGACCTTCCTGACAAGCCCTTCATCGAAGCTCTCGCTGATAAGGTACAGACAGTGGAGCGCGCCACGACGATAGCCGAAGGATCTGTGAAGGTACACACGGTCGAACATATACTTTCTGCCCTCACTGGCATGGGCGTGGATAACGCCATTATCGAAATGGATGCGAACGAACCCCCCATCGGTGATGGTTCTGCTGCTCCCTACGTCGCCCTTATTAAGAAAGCCGGCATCGTCGAGCAGGACTCCATGCTCAAGGTCTGGGAAATCCGTGAACCTCTTCAGGTGCAGACAAAGGACGGCTCGATGATCGTCATCATGCCGTCGAATGACTTCCGCGTCTCCGTCACGGCTGTCGGACCTGAGGGTCGTGTCTCGCAGTTCTACTCCTCCGTCATCACACCAGAGACATTTGAGAAGGAGCTATCCGACTCCCGCACCTTCTGCTTCTACGAAGACGTGCAGCCTCTCCTCGAAAAGGGACTCATCCAAGGCGGCACTCTCGACAATGCCATCGTCATCAAAGGCGAGCAGTTCATCTGCGCTGGCGGACTGCGCCACCACAACGAATGCGCCCGTCACAAGGCGATGGATCTCATCGGTGACCTCTCTCTGAATGGTCGTCGCATCCTTGGCCACGTCATCGCGATCAAGCCTGGTCACGGCATCAACACCATGATGGCAGCAGCTCTCATGAAGAGCTACCAGCAGATGATGGCACTGCGTCCGAAACCAGTCATCATCCCCGAAGGCGATCAGGTGTTGAATACAGAGGAAGTCCTCAAGCTCCTTCCACACCGCTACCCCTTCCTGATGGTGGATCGCATCATAGGATTCGAAGGAACAAACCGCTGCATCGGTCAGAAAAACCTCACGATGAATGAGGAGATGTTCCAAGGTCACTTCCCCGGTCGCCCTGTCATGCCCGGTGTGCTTCAGCTCGAAGCCATGGCACAGGTCGCCTCCATCCTCATGCTGCGCATCCCTGAGAACCGCGGTAAGATAGGCTACTTCATGAGCTGTGACAAGGTCAAGTGGCGTCGTCCAGTCGTCCCCGGTGATGTCCTCATCATCGAGACGGAGCTCACGAAGGTTCGCGGAGCTATCGGCCTCGCTACAGGCCGCTGCCTCGTCAACGGCGAAGTCACCTGCGAAGCGGAGCTGAAATTCATGGTTCAAGAAAACAAATAAAAGAGAATTTCAGCAAAATTGCAAAATTCATCAATCCGTCCTTGACATCCATAAAATTTATAGTATCATACCTGCCCAGTCGAGAGACTTGGTCAACCATCTTCACTAAAATAATATCATGAGTAAGAGAACATATCAGCCTTCCAAGCGTTGCCGCAAGCGTCAGTTCGGTTTCCGTACACGCATGGCATCTAAAAACGGTCGCGCCATCCTTGCCCGTCGTCGTGCTAAGGGTCGCAAGCGCCTTCTACCAAAGGGTGTAGAAATCCACTACAAGCGTCACACCATTCAGCACGGAGTCTAATATTATCGGGCTTCTGCCTGATAATATCACAGCACTCAATAGCTGATGAAGCAACGCCCTGTTTGAGATGAAGCTCAACCGGAGCAATACCATGAAGCGAGCTTTCGAGTTCGCTCATGTGCGTAAAGGGGGGCAAGGCTCAGCTGGGCGTTTTCTCGTCTTAAGCCTCGCCGCCCTACCTGCTAGCCACTGTGCCCAGCAGCCCAGTAGCAGCCAGCGCAGCGCAGGAGGCTCACGTTTCGGCATCATCGTCACGAAAAAAGTGGGAAATGCCGTCGTGCGCAACACACTGCGCCGTCGCGTACGCGAGATCATCCGCGCTCATGGCGATAGCATCAGCGACGGCTATTACGTCGTCGTGATCCTGCGCCATCGCGCGAATTTTGCCACCTACGAGCAGATGGAAAAGGATTTTAAGAAATGCCTGAAAGGTCTGCTGAAGTCTATAAAGCCCAAGCATCCCACCCCCTCATGAAGACTATCCTCATCGCCATGGTTCGCTTTTACCAGCGATTCCTCAGTGCGGCACTTCATGCGATCTCAGGACCGGGGAGCGGATGCCGATTTCACCCCACCTGTTCCCACTATTTTATCGAAGCCGTCGAGACACACGGGGCTTGGAAAGGAGCGTATCTCGGGGTAAAGCGAATTCTGCGCTGCAACCCATGGGGAGGCTTCGGGCATGACCCCGTCCCCGAGCGCAAACGATAATTTTTTTCATTGTACCACCCTTATCATATAGAAACCACATAGAAACCATGGATAAAACCGCCTGGATCGTCGTCAGTGCCTGCATAGGACTGCTCGCCTTCAATATCTTCACGAGCAGTGAAGATAAAGAAAAGACGGACGCAGCCGCTACAGCCCCTACAGCAGCCACTGCCCCCGCCACATTACCCGCTGGAGCGACAGAAAGCACGCAGCCTAGCAGCACCGCCAGTGCTGATGCGAGCCCTACCCCCACCACACCCTCTCCTGACCAGGCCATCACACAGCCTGTCACGGAAGTAGCAGCACCTATCGCGGCTACTGCTCAGGAAATCGCCAGCCTCACGACTTATAGCTCGAAGGGCGAGCCAGTCGTCCGCTACTCCATACAGAACATAGGTGGTAGCATCAAGGACGTGCAGGTGATGGGCAAGTCTCTGAACAGCACAAAGCCTGAGTTCAAGGACGATGTCCGTATCAACCACGGCGCAGCCCACGGTATAGGCACGCTGATGTTTGACCTCAGCTCCCATCAGGCAGCGCGCTTCGACACGGCAAACTACGAAGTCGTGAAGGCGACAAAGGACGAAGTCACCCTGAAGGCGAAGGTCGGACATCTCCTCGTTGTGAAGATCTTCCGCCTGAAGCCTCTGACGACAGCTACATCAGAAAAGCCAGTCGAAGGCCTCGCCTACGCGCTGACGATGAATGTCATCATCCGCAATGACAGCAATGTCGCACGCGAAGCAAAGAACTGGGGTGTCTACGCAGGTCTCTCAGCACCCATCTCCCCTGCCGAAGCGTCGAACTACACCTACTTCATCACCTACGCCGACGAGAGCTTTGACAAGGAAAGCACCGGTTACTTCAAGCCATGGTTCAGTGACGACATGGATCGTGACTACAACACAGGCATAGAAAACCTCACCTGGGCTGGCACGATGAACCAGTACTACGCCAGCATCATCATCCCACAGGGGAATGCAGCGACCACCTCCATCTACACCTCCCCAGTCAAGATACAGCTCCCTGTTACAGGCGAGAGTGCCGACGCACTGGAACTCGGCATCGGCATGCCTAACTTCCAGCTCAGTGCTGCGACGGCAGACATGCCCGCTGTCCCACAGTCCTTCGTATACGAGCTCTTCACAGGGCCTAAACTGAACATCCTCCTCGGTGAAATGGATAAGCAGAGCCCCGAGCACAAGGGCATCGACCTCATCATGGACTACGGTGCTATACTCGGACTGCTCAGCTACCCGATGAACTGGCTGATTAACGTCTTCCATGGCTGGATGGGTAACTGGGGCTGGGCTATCGTCTGCATGACCCTCGTCATCCGTATCATCATCTGGCCGCTGTACCGCAAGAGCTACATGAGCATGAAGCGCATGAGCCTGCTCCAGCCCATGATGAAGGAACTGAAGGAAAAGCACCCTGACAATCCTCAGAAGGTAAACATGGAAATGATGAAGCTATACAAGGAATACGGCATATCCCCCGTCGGTGGCTGCCTACCCATGCTGCTTCAGATCCCTATCTTCTTCGCCTTCTTCTACGTCCTTCAGACATCAGCAGAGTTCCGCGGCGCACCATTCCTCGGATGGGTGACTGACCTCTCCCAGATGGACACAGTCGCTTCCTTCGCCCTCTTCGGATTCACCGTACCTGTGAACGTCCTGCCCTTCGTCATGGTCATCACCATGATCGTCCAGATGCGCATGACACCTCAGGCAGGCGACCCGACGCAGCAGAAGATCATGCGCCTCATGCCCCTGTTGTTCTTCGTATTCTGTTACACCTACCCCAGCGCACTCGCACTGTACTGGACGACTCAGAACATCATCTCCATCGCGCAGACTTGGTTCATCCAGCGCGTGCCTGTCCCCGAGCTTAAGAAAGTCGCTCGCAAGGCTGGCAAGAAGGGCTTCTTCGAACGCATGATCGAGGCGCAGCAAGCGACACTCGCCGAGCAGCAGAAGAACGGCAAGGGTGGTAGCAACATGCGCAATGTCACGCGCAAGTAAGCCAGCCCTCTAAAAATACATCAGAGATTTCTACTAACTCATAGCTACACCTCTTCGCATGATAGAGCTCAGTGCTGCGACTGTAGATACGATTAACCAACTGTGCAAACGCGGCGTCGCGTTTGCACTTTATCGTCTCCCACACAGCAGCATCGACCAGTTCTGCATGCAGCATGACGGCGGCTATGCACAGCACGAGCGCATCACGCAGCTGCATGATGCGCCGAGCTTTGTCATGAGCCCCTTTGATTCGACTACAGGGGCGATTTTGCAAATACGCAGCGAGCGCGACACACTCCCCCGCGCGGAAGAAATATCAAGCTTCCTGCCTTACGAAGCCCCTGCCCCTGCTCCTAACAGCGCAGCAGAAGACTATGAAAAGCGATTCCAGCAGTACCACGCACGCGTGGACTCCTGCTACTCTGTGGAGAAACTCGTGCTCGCGCGCACGAAACGCATCGACTTCGAGCCGCAGTCCGCATTCTCCCCTGCCCTAGCCTACCAGCACACCTGTGCCGGCACGGACAGAGCCTTTCACGTCCTCGCCCACAGCCCCCTGACAGGAACATGGCTGAGCTCCACCCCCGAATTACTCCTCGGCGGTGAGGCTGAGAACAATACATGGCAAACCCAAGCCCTCGCGGGCACGCAGAAAAAAGGCGGCAACTGGTCGCAGAAAAATATAGCCGAGCATGCCTGCGTCGTCAGACACCTACGCGAAGTACTGCGCCATGCAGGAATAGACTACCGCGAGTCCAGCTCGGAAACGCTCAGCTCAGGCGAGATCGAACACCTCTGCGCGCGCTTCGACATGCAGATGGAGCAGACGAAGCTCCTACCGCTTTTAGAAAAACTCGCACCGACACCAGCCGTAGCGGGCTACCCGATGGAAGACGCGCTCGCCTTCATGCGAGCCAATCCCGACATAGACAGACAGTACTACACAGGCTACCTCGGGCCTTACGACACAAAAGCAGTGACAGCCTTCTACGTGTGCTTACGCTGTATGCAGATATACCGTGACAGCTGCGTGCTCTACGCGGGAGGTGGCATCATGCCCGAATCCCAGCTACGAGAAGAATGGGAAGAGACGGAGCAGAAGATGGCAGTCATGCAGGCGCTCATCGCTCGCAGTCTGGAAAAGTAGAGTCTTTCCAGATTTAAGCAGTGCCGTAGCCACGGCAGAAAATCCTTCGATTGACACATAGACGAAGGCTGGAGAGCAATTCCTTCCTTTTTTAAAAAAAATGCACTTTTCTTCAAGAATTGTATTGACGCGAAATACAGATTCATGTATACTCTGCGCACACGAACAAAGGAGCGATGGCTGAGTGGCTGAAAGCACCCGTTTGCTAAATGGACGTAGGGAGTCAATCCTTACCGAGGGTTCGAATCCCTCTCGCTCCGTTCGACAAAAAAGATCATCTGATAAGATGATCTTTTTTTGTGTACAGGAGCAGCGCAGCGCATCTTGTGTCATACCCTCTTTAAACTCTTGCACCGCTCTATATAATTTGTTATGAAGATAGCGTATGACAAAGCACACACTCTTACTGTCTGCGCTGACGCTATGCCCACTCGTAGCTCAGGAGCAGGATCCACAGACTATTTTCGACGCACTCTCTAGCCCAGCTCGCGAGATGCAAACCGCCCCTGCGAGCGAGATCTACAGCACGCGTGCTGCTATCCCAGCAGGAGATTATGAACTCATCGCCGACGCGCGCATGCTTCCCTTCTTGCGCAAAAGCTTCAATCTTCCCGCCTTGGAGATGCCTATAGAAGCCGCGACCATATGCTGCACGAAGGGGAATATCCCCCAGCTCATGGAGGCTCTTCCTGCGCTCAACTCCATAAATAGCCACATCTACAACATGGAGTATCTCAAAAACGATGAAGAGCAGTTAGAAAAACTAAAAGCAGATCCAGGCGATCACGACGACGAGTATGTGAAGAACAGAATCGAGTATATGGAACTCACCATCGAACGGGGAAAAAAGACTCAGAAAAGAGAATTAGAACTTGTACTGAAGCTATTAAACGAACTACCTGTGCTATCGCTACAGCCTGTCTATATCTCATGCCGACTCAGCGAGCCGCGGGCGGATGAAGTGATAGAGAAGGTGACATCAGAAGCTATCCCTCATATGAAGGCGAGCACAGCACTCGGCATGAAGGGCTTTGAGCTAGATCTGTCGACCCTGCCCGAAGAGTATGCGGCTCTTGCGCAGTCGAAATTGAAAGGAAATCCTACGGTTTATTTCCAAGCCCTCAGCGCGCAGGAGGTGCTCATCATCGTGGGCTCAGGTACGGAGGCACTAGATGGACTGAAGAGTGGTGCTGCGAAGATGGACTCTCCTAGCATCACGGTAGCACGTGAGCAGCTAGGGCATCTCTGGGTCGATGTCAGTGTGATGAAGGCCATCTCAGATCAGCAGCAGTTAGAAAAATACTATGACAGTCAGCTCATCTTAGACTCCGATGATGAGGAAGATATTAAGACAGTGCACTCACTGGATGTCCTCATCAGCTCCTTGACTAAGATTCTCCCCCAATTCACTGCGGGCTTAGGCGCGCAGCTATGGATGCAGGATGGAGATATCTACGCGAAGCTGAGTACGGCGATGAGCAATTATCAGATGGAGACAGCACCGAGGATGCTAGCCCATCTTGCGGCACAGCCCGACACGGATTTCTACATGGAGCTTTCGCCCTTATCCACGGAGGATGGGAATCGTCTATCTGATGCCGTGAATTCTGGAGCACTCTTCTTTATCAACGTCTTCGGGTTAGCGAAATCCGAGGATAATGCAGAAAACGCTCTCGCCGCTTACAAGACGAAGCACGAGAAAGTCATACAGGCAGGAAGAGAGAGCGCTCTGGCTCTGACGAGAAATCTGGGATATTACGCGAAGACGGGCGAGCCCTACAGCCCTGAAGCGCCAAATCTTAGAAAGACCTCAGGGGTGATGTTCGTAGGCGTCGAGGACATGGATAAGCTCAGCAAGAATTTACTACAACTCAAAGAAGCTTACATCAATATCACACAAGATAAAGAGTTTTCAATATTGCTCGATTCGATTGACAAGGCGATCAACTCGAAGAAAGAGGACTATGTGCACATCCGTAGCAGTGCTCAGAGGGTGGCTCTAGGTGATGACTTAGGCATGGTAGAGGCGACGGTAGCAAGCGGCACGACCAGCGATGCCCCTACAATGAGCGGTGCTCTCTTCATGCTACGCGGTCATCCCCTTAATGTAGGCTCCTCCGAGGCACCGAAGGGGATCTACATACGCCTTGATTCCAATGGCGAGAAGAAGGATGTGTACTTTAAGCTAGACATGCCGAATTAAGAAAATCGTTTTCACAGTAAGACGCAGGAGAAGCAGGCGATTCGCTTGCTTCTCCTCTTTTTTTAACAAGAATGAGAAGTGAGGGAAATTTAGACACTCATAATATGGTAAAAACATTGCAGATTTTGCTATGATAAAAAAGGTCACCCCCTGTAATCAGTACCACTTTTTCACAGGATTGGAAGAGCAGTTGTACCATCAGCATCATCTCTACTACTAGCTTGCAAATGAAACTTTACAGCTTGTCATGAAGTCATCTTTCTGCTACAATTATGAACAGCAATTAAATTTATCACCTCATGAAACTTCATCTCCCCCACAAATTACGTACGGCACTCGTTGCGGCAATTCTTTCTGCATCAGGCTTTTCATTACCCGTAGCGCAAGCCGCAGGCGTGGCAGAAACTAAGGAAGAACTTGAAGCGACAACGCTCACGGGGCTCTATCCCAGCCAATCGCCCCTTGAATCTGCCTACACGCTTGAGGAAACCACCGCCGCGACAGCTGGCATCCTGCACATCACCAAGTATCTTTGGGATGCAAGCAGCCTCACTCTTACACCTGTGGTGTACAATGTGAACATCACATCACTGGGCATTAATCTCAATGCTTCCTTCAACTGGGTGGAAAACGCGACCACAGGGCAGCTTACGCTAGTGAGACAAAACCCTAATGATGGTACAGACGATGTGCTCAGTAGCAGCGATTTCCTAGTGCGTGTTACCGATGCTGACAAGGACATCACCCGCCATTTCGTGGGGATTAACCATGAAGTGATCGAAACAGGAAGCACAGGTACGATTAAAGCCGAAGCCTTTGGCGGGGCACTTTCGCATACGGATACAAATTTAACCGACTTCACCATCACCGGGCATTTCATCGGCAACTCTGCCACTGCCACTGCCACTGCCACTGCCGATGCCGATGCCGATGCCGATGCCGATGGTGGGGCAATCTACAGCACGGCAGCAATTGGCAGCATCACAGGCGACTTTATTGGCAACTCTGCCACTGCCACTGCCACTGCCACTGCCGATGCCACTGCCGATGCCACTGCCGATGCCACTGCCGATGCCGATGGTGGGGCAATC
>CAYJJD010000054.1:0-19987 GCA_964370425.1 uncultured Akkermansia sp.
CGGCAGAAAACATGCCCCGCATTCACGCAGCGATTCTGACGCAGTGCCAAAAAAGCATCCATAATCAAAATTTTGAAAGCTGCATAGAAGAAAGTGCAGATTCATTCCAAATAAATTGGTTCAAAAAACTAATTGCGAGAACCTGCCTAAAGGTCAAGTTTTACATAAAAATACGCGTCACTCAGGCGAAAAACGCTACAGTTTCTCAGTTTGAATAAAAGATATCTCATTCTTCCCAGAAAATTTTATCTATACACCTATCGTGCTGCTCCAGCGGGATGTCCGCGCAAAACTGCTCGCGAAAGGCGAGTGCAAAAAGGCGCGCCTGAGGCGCACGCTGTAAATAGCGATCGTAATACCCACCCCCATGACCGAGTCTCTCGCCATTTTCACCAAAAGCTATCCCTGGTACAATGATGATATCAAGCTGAGACGCAGCAATGCGGGCGCAAGACTCCAGCGGCTCAGGGATGCCGTAAGCACCTGCCTGTAGTTGCCGCTCATCATCTACATGGTAGAAATCCATCTGACCTGTGCGCGCCACGCAGCGAGGGAAAGCATAGTGATGCTGTGGATACTCATGCAGCAGAGGGAGCAGATGCACCTCATGACGCTGCGCCGCATAGATAGCGACATGCAGAGCGCGACTCGGCAATAGGAGGCTAGCGAGCTTCTTCCTGAGCTGCGCCGAGCGCGCGTCTCTGCTAGCCGCACACACGAAAGTGGCACACAGATGACTCATCATCGTGTGCCGTAGTTCTTTTTTCTGCTGAAGGGGACCCATCAATATTAGTGAGGATGGCGACCGAACAAGGCCAGCATACGCCCCGTTTTCCCCTGCTCGACTCGGTAGGAGTAATAATCATCCGTATTTGTCGCGGTATCGATACCGCTGTCGATGATGTTTTCTTCCTTCACACCTGAGGCGGCTAGTTGTGCCTTGATCTCAGTGGCTATGTCTACCTCATAGTGAGGTGGACGGATGCAGGGAGAGATGACGGCGATACAGTCCTCTGGCTTCGTGCCTTCATACTTATACATAGCCTTGAGTGTATTCTTAACAATATTGAGCTCCGTGCCTATCTTTCCAGAGTGAAGAAGACCACGCATGCCTGTGCGTGTATCGTAGATCCAGATGGCGGCGCAGTCAGCGACATAAATCCCCAGACAGCAATCAGCGGTGCGCGAGCACACAAGCGCATCCACGCCTTCTACAGGGAAGAAGCAACCGATATCTCCTACAAGAGCCACACTGTCACCGTGTACCTGCTCAGCTGTACGCAAGAGGGATGGGCTAATCCCTACCTCTTCGATGATTTGATTGTGACGTGGACGAAGGGTGTCGAGCATCACTTTACGATCCGTCGTGACTGGCAGGTCAGACTGACGTGTGATAAAACGTGCGATGATGTCTGGCTGCTCGTTGATTCTGTCGAGATAAGAAGGGTTGTAGTTATCCATAGTAAAATTTAATACTGTTTCTAATATATTTAGCGTGATGAATTTGTAATTTTCTTCTGCTTTTCAAGCACGGTTCGTGAGTGAGGAAGAACTGATTCACCATCTGACTGACTGAGCATGTCGGTGATATCGTCTACGAGATTGCTTCGCATTTCCTCGACGATTTGGCGGCCACTATCGGTGATGTGGACTAGGATCTTTCTCCTATCTGCTGCCGCTGTGCTGCGATGGATGTAGCCGAGTTCCTGAAGCTTGTCGACCATGCCAGTCGCCGCAGCGGTGGAATGCCCCATCATCTTAGCAATATTCGTCATGGACAATCCTTCGCCTTCTGCGAGGTAGGCCAGCAGGAAAAACTGGGGATACGAGAGCTTTTCCTTTGATAATTCTGGTGACAGACGCAGGATGCAGCTACGCTGGGAAAACAGGATGAAGTCTGCGAGCTTTTGCGCTTCCTTCGTATCACGAGCCTTGGTTATAAGTTTCTTTTCGTTTTTCATCGTAGATAGTGGGGCTTGGTTCTGTAAAAATATTAAAGAAAAATTTACCTTTTGCAAGAGTAAAAATTCAGCTGATTCTGACCAATCTTTTACATACTCTCATCTGGTGGTGTGGTAAAATTTTATGTACCAGATCTAGGAAAAGCCCTACTAAACTTTTTTTACGCTCGAACCTTCAAGACCTCCATGAGCTCCTTTGAAAGCAGCCCTTCGCGCTCCAGTCTCTGAATCTCTTCGCTAATCAGTCTCCATGTACGATTAAACTCGATGAGCTGATCATGTGCTTGCACATAATCGACAGCTGAAGGCGATGGGAGCTTCACGAGCACGCGTGCGAGCACATCCATCTCCTTCTGGTACAGCTTCAGCGTGCTTAGCTGCGCCTTTGTACTCTCCACATCTCGGCACGCCTGCAGGCTCACCAGCGTCTTCTTTAGCAGGACTACAAGGCTGGCGGAATACTGCGAGTGTGTGCTTATATCTGCACCTTCTTCATTAGAATGGAGAGGAAGAGTGCAGAGTAGTAGAGGGATAGCTATTTTCGCGATCATGACCGTTTCTTGGAAGTTCTATTATGCTTCTTGCGGAAGAGCTTCTGGGCTGTACCACACGCGGGACAGCGAAACCACAGCTTCGTCATGACTGTGAGAGCGGTAGGTATCGAGGTATTCAGCAGTGGCAGATGGTGCGCATGGCGGTGGCGGGGGAACTTCCTCATACTGTATATGTTAATATGGCATACTTGGCATCGGAAAAGACCACCACAGACGTAATAAAGAACGCTCAGGATAACCGCGGCGATGAGATAGTCCTTTGCCTCCTCCACAGTAATAGACTTGTTAAAAAGCATATAAACGGGCAAGAGGAGTGCCGAAAGAATAATAGGAACG
Source organism: uncultured Akkermansia sp. (assembly GCA_964370425.1). Classification (GTDB taxonomy): domain Bacteria; phylum Verrucomicrobiota; class Verrucomicrobiia; order Verrucomicrobiales; family Akkermansiaceae; genus Akkermansia. The sequence continues at coordinate 2,852 of CAYJJD010000054.1, forward strand.
ATGATACACGTGCAGATAGCACCTATGTAGCAGGTGAATGAGCGTCTATATCGTATCGCATTCGTTAATCCTTGCTTGTAGATATTACGCGTGTGCTTTTTAACAATTGCGGTTTCAAAATCAGTCTGCGAAGAAAGATCATCATGCCCCTCTTCGAACGGTGAGCCCACAGCTGCTTGAACTGCGTGAGCAGGAGCGACAAAGTCAACCCTCTTCAGCGTGAGGAATTCCTGTGCTTTTTCACAGAGACGCGGCGCAAGCTGGAGAAGCTCAGGCTGCGCTTTCTTCGGGAAAAAGTCGAAGTAATCTTTAAGGTCTTTAATGAGGCGTTCCTCGCCTATTTCGGCTAATTGCACATCATTATGAATACCTATCGCATGAAGCGCACTTTGCGTAGAGGGCGGAAGCTGTTGGATGAATACGGTAGACATGATGTTATTGTAATGCTTTTAGCATGGATGTAAGTTGTTCTTTCTTCTGCGACCATTCAAGAAGGCGCGCGCGTTCCAGATCTACCACAGCAGCGGGGGCTCTGTCAGCAAATCCTGGGTTATTAAGCTTCGCTTCACTCTTCGTAATCTCTGAGACGATTTTATCGAGCTCCTTCGTCAGACGCTTACGCTCGGCATCCAGATCGACGAGACCATCAAGAGGCATGAAGAGCTCACCGAGAGTACACAGACTCGTGGGTGTCCCCTTATCGGCTTGGTACTCGCTGTCTATCACGACAGACTTCGCGCCAGCAAGCAGGGCTAAGCGCTGAGCCGTATCGACATCCATAGGCTGCGAGGGCTTAATGATGAAGCGTACATTCTTGTTCGTAGCGAGGTTGTATTCAGCCTTCAGATTGCGACCTCTATTAGCACTTTCATAGATCTCAGAAGCCAGTGCCTGTGCGGAAGATACAGCATCAGCACTGAATGCACTAAGAAGCAGCGAGGCATCAGGCAGTAGTGTGGACATCAGCGGCTTGCCGTCTGTTTCCTTATTAAATCCGAGGCTTTCCCACAGCTCTTCTGCCAGATGTGGCATGATGGGTGAAAGGAGGCTGAGGTAGTGAAGCAGCACCGTGTCCATCGTCATTAGCGTCGCCTTCTTGAGCCCCAGAGCCTCTTCTGTGCGCAGATCATTCTTCACCGCTTCGAGGAAGAGGGCGCAGTATTCGTTCCAGAAGAAATGATAGAGCACCTGCGTGTAGGTGTTAAACTCATACTTCGCTAGTGCGCTAGCCACCTGCTCGTGCAGGGACTTCAGCTTCGCTAAGATGTCGATATGCACCGCCGAGTATTCAGGCTCGATGCTATCATCCAGATCACTCTGCATCATGCGGAAGCGCACAGCGTTGTAAATCTTATTCGCGAAGTTCTTACCTTCTTCGATCTGTTTCTCGTCAAACTTAATATCAGATCCCGTAGGCGCAATGCGCATCAGACCATAGCGAAGACCATCTGCTCCATACTGCGCGATGAGATCGAGCGGATCCGGGCTATTGCCCAGCGACTTACTCATCTTGCGCCCTTGTAAGTCACGCACGATGGAGGTGAAGAACACATCATTAAAGGGCTTATCACCCATGAAATGGTAGCTCGCCATGATCATACGTGCGACCCAGAAGAAGAGAATATCAGGACCTGTCACGAGGTCAGACGTGGGGTAGAACTTTGCCAAGCATGCCTTCTCCATCGTGGCATAAGGCCATATCCAGCTGGAGAACCACGTATCCAGCGCGTCTTCATCCTGCACCCAGTTCTCAGGATCAGACGGAGGAGTCGAGCCTACGTAGAGATCACCTGCGAGGGCATCTTCCATATCGAGCTTTGTCGCCTCTTGGAGCTGCTGTGCTTTTTCCTTCCTGTACCAGACAGGAATGCGGTGTCCCCACCAGAGCTGACGGCTGATGCACCAGTCCTGAATACCATTCATCCAGTGGGCGTAAGTCTTCGCCCAGCGAGCGGGGCGGAAATTAATTTCACCATTTGCGACAGCCTCGCTGGCTTCCTTCACACAGGGGTATTTCAAGAACCACTGCATGCTGAGACGAGGCTCGACGGCGACACCAGAACGCTCGCTCATGCCTATATTATTCTCATAGTGCTCCTGCTTGACGAGTAATCCTTTCTCTTCCAGCATGGCCGCGGCAAGCGCACGCGCTTCGAAGCGATCTTTGCCGTGGAGCTCAGGCAGGTCGGGGCAGTCGATGTTACCATGAGCATCAATGACGGAGATGAACTCAAGATTATTCTTCGTACCGATTTCGAAGTCGGTCTTATCATGCGCGGGTGTGATTTTCAGCGCACCAGTACCGAATTCGATTTCGACGCCCTCATCCGCTATGATAGGAATCTCGGTCTCATTCAGCGGACGCAAGACAGTCTTGCCAATGAGGTGAGCGAAACGCGGATCTTCTGGATGTACCGCTACAGCCACGTCAGCCATGATAGTCTCGGGGCGCGTGGTGGAGACATGCAGCTCTCCGCTGCCGTCTGCGAGCTTATAGCGGATCGTGTAGAACTTCCCCGTGGCTGGGGTCATGATGACCTCCTCATCAGAAAGGGCAGTCAGCAGGACTGGATCCCAGTTCACCATGCGGTAGCCGCGATAAATATTTCCCTTATTGAATAGATCGACGAAGGTTTCAAGTACCTGCGGAGCGAAGACCTCATCCATGGTGAAGCGTTCCCTCTCCCAGTCGCAGGAGCAGCCCAGTTCCTGAAGCTGCTTGATGATGATACCACCATGCTTCTCCTTCCATTCCCACACCATGTCGATGAATGCCTCACGACCGACGCTGTGGCGAGTCTGAGGGGGATCGAGCTTTGCGAGCTCCTTTTCCACGCGTGCCTGAGTGGCGATACCAGCGTGGTCTGTACCAGGAAGCCAGAGCACTTCCTTCCCCTCCTGACGAGCACGTCGCGCGAGGATATCTTGAATAGAATTATTGAGTACATGCCCCATATGGAGCACCCCAGTCACATTCGGGGGAGGGATAACGATGCTGTAAGCACTCTTAGGGGACGCGGGATCGGCTTGGAAGCATTTTGCTTGCATCCAGTTATTTTGCCACTTTTGCTCTACATTTTTCGGATCGTATGCTTTAGGTAAATCGGACATTTACAAAGATTGTCGCACATTTTAGCTAAAATTTCAAGGCTTTTTTCATTGGAAAACGTCTAATATTGCCCAGTCATTAATCCTTGTATTCAGGTCGCTATTTGTTTTTCTTGTAGTATGAAGCCTTTCCTCCTCATTCTATTTAAAAATTCTCTCCCGCATCGCCATCTCGCCTTCAAAAAATGTTCCTTGTGGAACATTCCTCATGAAGATCATACGTGAGTTATTCACAACCTTCCTATAATTCCCTATTTTTCCAACAGTCACGCTCGGTATAATCCTAATCTCAGCTTTACTTCCATAAAAATAATTAATCTCAGCCCGCATGAGAGAAAATAAACGTGACACATCGTCAAAAATATGCTGAAATAAATATATATGGAATATGCAAGCTATACTCTCTTTCCTGTCGGTGCGATGAGCGCACGCGCAGCAGCGCAGGCTCGTCATGGTGTTCTCCTACGTTCTCAAGACGGAGGCTACGCCTGCTTACAGTCGTGGACTGAGCTGGGGGATGCCCCACTCGAATACGAACTCGACGCAATACGCGAAGGCAAGCCACTGCGCCTAGGCGCCTGTGCCCTCCGCTGCATGGAAGTCGATGCTGAAGCACGTGCGAAGAAGGTGAATCTCTTTGACGGACTCCAAGTCCCACGCAGCCACGCGACACTCACAGTGAGCGCGACACCGTCTCAGGTATACAATCTGAATCAAAAGGGCTTCCGCGTCGGTAAGCTTAAGGTGCTTCCCCGTCTGGATGTCACCGTAGCCCGCCTCGTGAACTTCGCCGCCATCGTGCCAAGCTGGAAATGGCGTCTCGACTTCAACTGCACACTCAGCGTGGAAGAGACTCTCAAGCTCTGGAACATGCTCGCTCCCGAGATGAAGGCGCGCATCGACTTCATCGAAGACCCCTGCTACTACGATGTCGCAGGATGGCAGCGACTTCAAGATGCAGGCATCCCACTGGGCTACGACATGCCTGTCCAGACCGAGGAGCAGATCCCTAGCTGCACGAATACCCCCATGATGCGCCTCGTGAAGCCAGCGCGCCACATCAGCAACAAGGGACTTCCCGTCTTCACCTCCTACCTCGATCACCCACTCGGACAGTGCTGGGCTGCGTATAATGCGGCACTCTACTACACGGACAAAGCACAGGAAGACATCCCTCTCTGCGGTCTCGTCACCCAGCATGTGTACCGCCCGAATCCCTTCTCCGAAGAGCTGGGACTCGACATCACGCCCGACTTCGTCCCGCCTGCGGGCACAGGTCTCGGATTTGACGAGTTACTCCCTACGCTCGACTGGAAGAAGCTCTACTAAGGCTTCCTCGTACAGAGGTCGCATGACGCGATTATTTCATCCCACGGTTGCATGGTCAGCCGTGGGTGTTTTTTTGCGGACATCGCTTACTTTCAATAGACTCTAATGTATAACAGATTCAAGACACAAATCTCACAATAAGAATCAGCTAGAAATCTATTTAAAGTTTTTCTAAAAATAGTCCAACATTACTTGAACAAGCGCGCGATTAGTGCTAGTTTGTATACATGCTCAGATCACCTCTATCACGCATGGTGGCGTTCTACCGCGATGGATTTCGCTCCATGACGGTGGGGAGAACTCTATGGCTCATCGTCATCGTCAAGCTCATCATCATGTTTGGCATTCTACGCGTCTTTTTCTTCCCACGCTTCCTAGAAGGCAGTGAGCAGGAGAAGAAGAACTATGTGAGCGAGCAGCTCATCGAGCGATCCAGCTCGCTATAAGCACTAATAACATACACTCCCAATTTACAATATGGACGGCGTCGATATCTCTCTAATTAACTGGTCGCGAGCACAATTCGCGATGACTGCCATGTACCACTGGATCTTTGTCCCCCTCACCCTCGGACTAGGTCTCATCATGGCGGTGATGCAAACCATTTATTACCGCACAGGCAAGGAGTTCTGGAAAAACACCACGCGCTTCTGGATGAAGCTCTTCGTCATTAACTTCGCCATGGGCGTCGCCACAGGGCTCATCCTTGAGTTCCAGTTCGGCACAAACTGGAGTAACTACAGCTGGGTCGTCGGTGACATCTTCGGCGCGCCGCTGGCTATAGAAGGCATCATCGCCTTCTTCCTTGAAGCGACATTCATGCCGCTGATGTTCTTCGGCTGGGATCGTATCAGCAAGCGACTCCACCTCGCTGCCACATGGCTCACGCTCTTCGGCGCATCTACGTCCGCGTGGTGGATTCTCGTCGCCAACGCATGGATGCAGTACCCCGTAGGCATGGAGTTTAACCCCGAGATGGCGCGTAATGAAATGGTGAGCTTCCTCGAAGTCGCCTTCTCGCCCGTCGCCATTGTGAAGTTCACCCACACCGTCACCTCCTGTTGGATCTTAGGAGCAGTCTTCGCCATCGGTGTGTCCTGCTGGTATCTGCTGCGCAAGCGTCACACCGAGTTCGCCCTCGCGAGTATCAAGGTCTCAGCCATCATCGGTCTCATCGGCTCAGCTATCGTCATGATGAGCGGTCACAGCTCCGCCGTGAATGTTGCAGTCTATCAGCCCATGAAGCTCGCCGCCATTGAAGGCTATTATGAAGGCACTGAGAGTGCCGGTCTCGTCGTCGCTGGTGTGATGAAACCCTCCACCGACTGGGCAAAGGACGGCGATGACGGCTGGCTGTTTAAGCTGGAGGTCCCCAGCATCCTTTCTTTCCTCGCCACCCACACGACAGACGGCTTCGTCCCCGGTATCAAGGATCTCATCGAAGGCGGCTACACGAAACAGGGCGCGACAGAGCCTGAGCTATCCGCCGAAGAGAAAATGCGGCGTGGCAAGATAGCCATCACCGCCCTCGGTGACTTCCAAGCCGCGAAGAAGGCGAAAGACGAGGAGAAAATGGCTAGCTCCCGCGCCACGCTGGAGGAGAACTTCCCCTACTTCGGCTACGGGTACTTGAAAGCTCCCGAGGAGATCGTGCCGAACGTCCCCCTCCTCTTCTACTCCTTCCGCATCATGATAGCCTTCGGCTGCCTGTTCATCCTCATCATGGTTCTCCTCCTCATGAAGGGGAGGCGCATCGTCGACATGCCCTGGCTGCTACGCGCGGGCATCCTATCCATCCCCCTCGCCTACATCGCGAGTCAGGCGGGCTGGATCGTCGCTGAAGCAGGGCGCCAGCCATGGGCTATTCAGGATCTGCTGCCTAATAGTGCCGCCGTGTCGAAGCTGGATGTCAGCTCTGTGCAGACGACATTCTACATCTTCCTCGTACTCTTCACTATACTCCTACTCGCCGAGATCCGTATCATGCTCAAGGCGATCAAGGATGGACCGAAGCTGCCTTAATCTTCCTTCCCCTACTCACCATTCATTCTTTCCATTCTTATGTTTGAAAATTATTCATTACTCCAGCACTACTGGTGGTTCATCATCTCCTTACTCGGAGCACTGCTCGTCTTCCTCATGTTCGTGCAGGGGGGGCAGAGCCTCATCTGGACACTCGGGCGCACGGAGGCACAGCGACGAATGCTCGTGAACTCCACGGGACGTAAGTGGGAGCTCACCTTCACGACACTGGTCACCTTCGGTGGGGCATTCTTCGCATCCTTCCCCCTGTTTTACTCCACGAGTTTCGGTGGCGCATACTGGGTGTGGTTCCTCATCCTACTCTGCTTTGTCGTGCAGGCTATTTCCTATGAGTTCCAGCACAAGAAGGATAATGTACTCGGCACGACGACTTATCGAGCCTTCCTCATGGCGAACGGCATACTCGGACCTGTGCTCATAGGTACAGCGGTGAGCACCTTCTTCTTCGGAGCAGAGTTCACGGTGAACAAGGCGCAGCTAGGTAATATAAACGCCCCCACCATCTCCCAGTGGATGAACGACTGGCATGGTCTCGAAGCCGTACTGAACCTCTGGAATGTCTGCCTCGGGCTCGCCATCTTCTTCCTTTCTCGCGTGCTCGCTCACCTCTTCTTCATGAACAACATCGCGGATGAGTCCATCTTCTCACTCGCTCGTCGTCGCCTACCACTGGAGAGCGGGCTCTTCCTACTCTTCTTCCTCGCCTACCTCGGACGCTGGCTGACCACCAGCGGCTATGCTGTCCATCCTGAGACACTTACCATCTCGATGGAGCACTATAAATATCTGCATAACCTGCTCGACATGCCCGCGGTGCTCATCACCCTACTGCTCGGAGTCATCCTCGTACTCGCAGGCATCATCCTGCCCATCATGAAGGATCATTACAGGCAGGGCATCTGGTTCGCGGGCATAGGCACGGTGCTCACGGTACTCGCTATTCTGCTCTGCGCTGGGTGGAATCATACATCTTATTATCCGTCGAATACGGATCTCCAGAGCTCGCTCACTCTAGCGAACAGCTGCTCGAGTCATTTCACCCTCTCGGCGATGACCGTCGTCTCCTTCTTCATCCCCTTCGTACTCGCCTACATCGCCTACGCGTGGCACGCACTGGACAAGAAATCCATCACAGAAGAGGAGATCATGAACGATCAGGACGCGTACTAGCCGAGTGGATTGTTAAAGAAATTCTCTTCTTTAGCCTTGCCAAGTCATAATTTAAACGCTAAACTGTTGCCCGCAAGGTCTCAGACCTGATCAATTTATTCATAACACACAAATAATTATGGCAAAAATGACCGTACGCGACCTCGATGTCGCAGGCAAGGAAGTCCTCATGCGCGTGGACTTTAACGTACCTATGAAGGATGGCGTCATCACAAACGACGCTCGTATCGTAGCAGCACTCCCCACCATCAAGCATCTGATCGGTGAAGGCGCAAAGCTCGTTCTCTGCTCCCATCTGGGTCGCCCAGAAGGTACAGGTTATGAAGCAGACTTCTCTCTGAAAGCCGCTAGCGAGCGTCTTGCAGAAGTTCTCGGTCAGCCAGTTGCTTTCGTTCCAGAAACCATCGGTGACGCAGCTACAGCAGCTCGCACCGCTCTGAACAATGGTGACATCCTCCTGCTCGACAACGTCCGTTTCGACAAGAAGGAAAAGAAAAACGATCCAGAATTCGCCAAGGCTCTCCTCGGTGAAGCTACCATCTACGTGAACGACGCCTTCGGCTCCGCTCACCGTGCGCACGCCTCCACAGAAGGCGTCACCCACTTCGCAGCACAGTCCGCAATGGGCTTCCTCATCGAGCTCGAACTCGAGTACCTCGAAGGCAAGCTCGACACACCTGAGCAGCCATTCGTCGTCATCATGGGCGGTGCTAAGGTTTCTGACAAGATTCAGGTTCTTTCCAAGCTCATGGAAAAGAGCAAGTGCTTCCTCATCGGTGGTGCTATGGCAAACACATTCCTCGCAGCACAGGGCTACAATGTCGGCGCTTCCAAGATCGAAGGTGACAAGCTCGACCTCGCTCGCGAAATCCTCGCTACTGCGAAGGAAAAGGGCGTAGAATTCGTCCTTCCTTGCGACACTCGCTACGCGTTCAAGTTCGAAGAAGGTGCTGAAACTCAGGATACAGCCATCTGGAGTGAAGGCGGCGAAGTACCAGAAGGCGGCATGGGCATCGACATCGGTGCGAAGTCCATCGAGCAGTTCTGCAACATCATCAAGAACGCGAAGACCGTTCTCTGGAACGGACCTATGGGCGTATTCGAACTCGACTCCTTCGCAGAAGGTACAAAGGCAGTTGCCGAGTGCCTTGCAGCGAGCGACGTGACATCCATCGTCGGCGGTGGTGACTCTGTCACAGCAGCGAAGAAGTTCAAGGTAGCCGAAAAGCTCTCCTTCTGCTCCACCGGTGGTGGTGCATCCTTGGAGCTCCTCGAAGGCAAGATCCTTCCAGGTATCGGCTCACTGAGCGACAAGTAAGGATACTTACTATCAGTTTCAAGGCGCGGCTGTGAGATTCTCACAGCCGCGTTTTTTTGTATGGCTGTAACAATGTTGTTACACTTTTTTGGCTGTTCAATCCATCTGATTTACTATATGATAGACTCATGAACACTCATCGTTTCATCACCTCATTATTTCTCCTTGTACTCACCTTCTTTGCTGGCGTGCTCCATGCTGAAGAAGAGGAAGCCGCCCCTAAGCCTACCCGAGACGAAATCAAAGAAGCTCAGGCATGGATCAAGCAGCAGCTCAACTTATCTAAGAAGAGTACAGCCATCCTCAAGCGCGTGAAAGACAACCGCTCTGCGGAGAAGTCGCTCGCCGCATTTAAGAAAGTACTCCCTGCCGTCGCAGGTACGACGACAGGCTTCGGCACGACAGGTAAGCCTACAGCCCCTGAAGGTGCAGGCATCGACCAGATACGCGAAAAATCAGCAAAAGCTATTGAAAAAGCATCAAATGATCTTACCACGCAGATCGAACGCGTCGAAGCTCTGGAAATTGAAAACCCCGAGTTCGCCCAGCGCATCGACCAGCTGAAGGAACTCGAATACTAAGCTAAGTACCCTCCCCCTATCTCCATGAGCGAGCGCACACGCACAGCCGTGCATCTTTACCTCGTTACCGATCACCCCGATAAGTGCCATCACTCGCTTCTTGAGACCGTGAAGAGCGCGGTAGCTGGAGGCGTGACGATGGTGCAGTACAGACGCTACGGCATAGAGGAAGCCGCGCTCATCGAAGAAGCCACACCGCTGCGCGATTTTTTACGCGAAGCGGGTGTGCCGTTTATTATTAATAACAATCTGCGTCTTGCCCAGCTTCTTGATGCTGATGGTCTCCACATAGGGCAGCGAGACATATCACCTGAAGAGGCGAGAGCTGGGCTTGGCGCGCATAAGATACTCGGACTCACCGTGGCGAATGAAGAGCAGCTACGCGCGGCTCCCGTCGAGCTACTCGACTACCTAGGCATGGGGCCTGTCTTCCCCACCATCACTAAGGTGAACGCAGCGCCAGCCCTCGGCATCGCAGAGTTTTCTCGCCTTGCCAGCCTCAGCCCCCTACCTGTCGTAGGTATAGGAGGACTCGACGCCGAGCGCGTCCGCGCGCTACGCGCCACAGGGGCAGCGGCTGGGGTCGCCATGGTCTCCGCCATCTGCGCGTCAGCGGACCCTCGCGCCGCTGCGCAGTCTCTATCCTGATCTTCACGATACGAGTCAGAGAAGCTTGTATCTGCTTTCTGCCCCTGCTATTTGGGACAGCTGTTGCATTTCTGTCCAATTCAAGCGATTTCATGATAAATTTTTCGTGTAATATTCGACAAGATAGCAGCACTGCGCGGTATATCCCTTGAAGAGATAGCCCCTATCACGACGGTGAACGCGAAGCGGATCTGTCGCTTCACAAAATAATTACATGCTATTCCCACGCGTGGCAAGACAGCCGGGGCAGTCCCTGACAAGGTGCTGCTCGCCCACGCATCTCAGCTCAGGCACATAGCCCTGCGCACAGAGAGTGGAATCTCCCAGCTCATTGCGCTCACGAAACGCGCAGCCATCTGGCGCGTGGCGCAGGCTCGGTGCGATACCAGGAATGCTCGGAAGTGGCTTTCCCTTGCTCCCCGCATGAGGGATGGACGCGAGTAAGGCGCGTGTGTAGGCATGGCGAGGCTGCTGGAGCAGATCCGCTGTGGCAGCCTGCTCGACGATGCTGCCCGCGTACATCACCAGAGTACGATCGGCATAGTGCTCGACTAGCCCGAGATCATGCGTGATGAGGATGATGGCCGTGCCTAGCTCCTTCTGACGTGCATGCAGCAGATCGAGGACCTGCTTCTGCACCGTCACATCTAGAGCCGTCGTCGGCTCATCGGCGATGAGAATTTCTGGGCGTGTGATCAGCGCCATCGCTACCATCACACGCTGGCGCATACCACCTGAGAACTCGTGCGGGTAGCTCGCCGCGCGTGCTGCCGCATCGGGAATGCCCATGAGATGCAGCTCCTCTACCGCGCGGGCGCGTGCCTCTTTCCAGCTGAGCCCCTCATGAAGCACGAGAGGTTCTGCGACCTGATCACCTATCGTTATATAGGGATTCAGGCTCGTCATGGGGTCTTGGAATATCATGCTGATACGCTTCCCTCGAATCTTACGCCATGCCTTCTCGTCTAGTGAGAGCAGGTCGATCCCATCAAAGCACAGCTGCGACTCAGGAGCTATACGCGCAGGAGGAGAGCTGAGTAGCCCCATGAGCGCGGAGCTGCTCACGGATTTCCCCGATCCAGACTCTCCGACGATACCGAGCGTCTCCCCCGCTTGCAGGGTATAGCTCAGGTCGTTCACCGCATAGACGCGCCCACCTTCGACTTGGAAGGAAACACTGAGGTGGGAGACTTCGAGGAGGGCTGACTTCATATTACAGGATGATAACCGAAGAAATAGCCTGGGTCAAGGTCAGTTCTTGCTAAAAAAAGAAGAAGACCACCCAGCGAAGGATGATCTTCTCGATAGAATAATGTGGCTGGCAACTTAGTTGTTCACACGACCGAGGTAGCTGCCGTCTTCTGTCTTCACAGAGATGCGCTGACCCGCGGTGATGAAGAGAGGAACCTGCACGACAAGCCCCGTGGACATGGTAGCACTCTTGTAAACATTATTTGCGCTGTTACCCTTCACACCCTCTGGTGCTTCTGCGACTTCCATCGTGATAGCGGCTGGAAGCTCAAGGGAGCATACGGTATCGTCTGTGAAAAGAACGATGTAGTTAGAACCTTCGATGAGGTAGTCCTTCACTGGCTCCACGATATCCTCGGAGACGCAGACATCTTCGTAGGTTTCTGTGTCAAGGAAGTGGTAGCCCATGCCATCGACGTAGGAGAACTCCATTTCGTTGCGGGTAAGCATCACACCTTCGAGGAAGTCGTTGGACGTGAGGCGAAGATTATAATCCTTCTTCGTAGCGATGCTGCGGATGGTCATCTGAACATAGGATGCCATGCGAGGAGGAGTCTTGAGCTGAGTTTCACGAACGACGCATACGTCGCCATTGTGACTGACTGCGTGACCCTTGCGGAGTTGAATAACTGGGACTTTTGCCATAACGTTCGTGAGGGTATCAGAGAGTCAGATTCCAGTCAAGACTTTTCTGACAAGTTGCTCAATGCCCACTTTCTACTGCTTTTATTCTCTAAGATTATTAGGTGATTGACCAGAGATGCGCGACTGCTGCAGCCTCGCTAGCTTCCGTTTCTTCATTTCTGTTCAAAGCTCTATCTGAATCTAAGATTCCCCCTTGTAGTAAGGTGCAGGATTTGATATGATGCACAAGCATCACCACCTCTTAACTAGCCACCATGTCATCACTCCTCTCCGTTATTGAACATTTCCGTCAGCACTCCCATTCAGAAGCAGACAAGGGCAAGAAGTTTGAACTTCTCATCAAGCGATTTTTGGAAATAGACCCAGTCTTCCAAGATCGTTTTTCCGATGTCTGGATGTGGATGGACTGGCCTTATCGAGGCGGACGAGCCGACCAAGGAGTCGACCTCGTGGCGAGAGAAGCTGCTACGGGCGAATACTGCGCCATTCAATGCAAATGCTACCGCGCAGATCACAAACTCTCCGTGAGCGATGTCGCCACCTTTGGCGCATGCCTCCCCATGAAATGGCAAACAGACATAGGTGAAGTCTCCTTTGCCACCTGCATGATAGTCGATACCACCGACCATTGGAACGACAAACTTACGAAGACTATCCGTTCCTACAACATCCCCTGCACTAGGCTAGGCTTGACGGAGCTTGAACAATCCGCCATCGACTGGGAAAGCTGCGCCCGCAGTGAAGGTACCGAGCTCAAAGTACTGCCGAAATACGAAGCCCGCCCCCACCAGCGAGAATCCATCGACAAGGTGATCGCCCACTTTGCCGAGCATGAGCGCGGCAAACTCATCATGGCATGCGGTACAGGTAAGACATTCACCTCCCTGCGCCTTGCAGAAGAATACACACAAGGCACAGGCACTATCCTCTTCCTCGTCCCCAGCATCGCACTGCTTGCCCAGACCCTGCGCGAATGGCTCGCACAGGCAAAAGTCCCCATGCACGCCATCGCTATTTGCTCGGATGCAGGAGCGTCAAAAATGGAAGAAGATGGCGACCTGCTCAGCGAGAATCTGCCCCTGCCCGCCTGTACGCAAATTGAAAGCATCGCCGCCCAATACAAAACACTCAAAGCAAAAGGCGGGCTCACCGTCCTCTTCTCCACTTACCAATCACTCACTGTACTCATCGAAGCACAGGCAAGCAACGCCATCCCTGAGCTCGATCTCGTCATCTGTGACGAAGCCCACCGCACCACAGGAGTATCGCTCAAGAAAAAAGACAAAAGCGGACACGATGAATCTGCCTTCGTACGCATCCATGATAAAAACGCCATCCGCGCGGCTCGTCGCCTCTACATGACGGCAACCCCTCGCGTCTATAGTGAAAGCAGCCGCAAAAAAGCGCAGGATGCCGAAGCCCTCATCGCATCCATGGATGACATCTCCTGCTATGGCGAAGAGATCCACCGCCTCCCCTTCTCCCGAGCCGTTTCAGAAGGGCTACTCACAGATTACAAAGTCTTTGTTCTTTGCGTGGATGAGAGCTATGTGAAGGAAACCTTCCACCGCGAACTCCAAGAAGCAGAAGGCGGCGTGCAACTACAACTCGATGACGCAGTAAAACTCCTCGGCTGCTACAACGGACTGCGAAAAAAACTCATCCGCATCCTCCCCCATGGCGCGACCATAGAAGCCAGCGAAGACACACTCAGCGAAGACCCTCTCCCCATGAAGCGCGCAGTCGCCTTCTGCGGACGTATCAAAGACTCGCTCGCCATGCGTGACCAGATGCGCACCATCGTATCAGGGCTGCAAAAAGAATCCCGCGAAGACTTCCTCCCCTGCGAAATAGAGCACGTGGATGGCAAGATGGGCGCGGTTCAGCGTAACCAAATGCTCGACTGGCTTAAAGAGGATAAGGGCGAGAAGCACTGCCGTATTCTTACGAATGCTCGCTGCCTCTCCGAGGGCATAGACGTACCCGCACTCGATGCCGTCATGTTCCTCTCCCCACGACGCTCGCAGGTAGACATCGTGCAAGCCGTGGGGCGTGTCATGCGACGTGCCGAAGGGAAGAAATACGGCTACATCATCCTACCCATAGGCATCCCCGAAGGCGTGAAGCCCGAAGATGCCCTCGACGCGGATGCGAACTACGACATCGTCTGGGGAGTACTCCAAGCCCTCCGCGCCCATGATGACCGCTTCAATGCCGAGGTGAACAAGATAGAACTCAACAAGAAGAGCGGTCCCACCATCGACATCATCGACGGCACAGGCAACAAAAAAGACGGAGGAGCGGCAGGGCAAGATGAAAAAGGCAGCGAAGACGATCCCACAACAGCCCCCGATGCCGAGAAGCAACTCCTGCTCAACTTCCCCCTCGAAGAGTGGCGCGAAGCCATCCTCGCCCGCATCGTGAAAAAATGTGGCTCACGCCGCTATTGGGAAAGCTGGGCAAAGGACATAGCCGACATTGCCGATCGACAAATTGAGCATATCGAAAAACTACTCGCTGCACCAGAGAACGCCCCTCGCTTTGCCAAATTCATCGCAGGCTTGCGCAAGAATATCAACCCCAAGATCAGCGATGACGAGGCTATTGAAATGCTCGCCCAGCAGGCTATCACCCGCCCCGTCTTTGAAGCCCTCTTTGAAGGCTATGATTTTGTGGCAGAAAACCCGGTCTCCGCCACCATGAATGAGATGCTCGACTTCATCAATGAGCAAGTCAGCACAGAAGATCACAGCAAGCTCGAAGTCTTCTATCAATCCGTGCGCGAGCGAGCCGCAGGCATCGACAACCCCGAGGGGAAGCAAAAAATCATCGTCGAGCTCTACGACAAATTCTTTAAGAATGCCTTCCCCCGCATGGCAGACAAGCTCGGCATCGTCTACACCCCTGTAGAGGTCGTCGATTTTATGATTAAGAGCGTGCACGAGCTCTTAAAGAAAGAGTTTGGCTACAGCAAAGGCATAGGAGAGCGCAATGTACGCATACTCGACCCCTTCACAGGCACAGGCACCTTCATGGTGCGCCTCATCCAGAGCGGGCTCATGAATAAGCGAGACCTCGCCTACAAATACAGCCACGAGCTCTTCGCTAGTGAGATCGTGCTACTCGCCTACTACATCGCCTGCATCAATATCGAAGAAGCCTACCATGGCGTGATGCAGGCAAATCACTACGCCCCCTTCGAGGGAATCTGCCTGACAGACACTTTTCTGATGGGGGAAAAGGGCGATTTCCTCGCCGACCTCTTCTCCGAGAATGCGGAGCGTGTGAAGCGACTCTGTGAGCGCGACGTGCGCGTCGTCATCGCGAATCCACCCTACTCCGTCGGGCAGACATCGGCAAATGATAACAACCAAAACGAAAGCTACGAAAAACTTAATCAGCGTATTGCAGAAACTTATGCTGAGAATTCTACGGTAGGGACAGTAAAAAGCCTCTATGATTCCTACATTCGCGCCTTCCGCTGGGCTAGCGACCGCGTGGGAGATTCGGGCATCGTCGCCTTTGTGAGCAACGGCTCATTCCTTGACAACAACGCCATGGCAGGATTTAGAAAATCCCTTATGAAGGAATTCTCCTCCATCTACTGCTTCAACCTCAGAGGAAATCAACGCACATCAGGCGAACTCTCACGCAAAGAAGGCGGCAAAATTTTCGGTTCTGGCTCACGCACTCCCGTTTGCATTACCCTGCTCGTCAAGAACCCCGAGCATACAGGTGACGCCACCTTCCATTACCACGATATAGGCGACTACCTTAGCCAGAAAGAAAAGCTCGATATCATCAAAGACTTTAAAGACATCAACGGCATCCCATGGGCACACCCCAAAATGGATGGGCACGGTGACTGGCTCAACCATCGCAGCGATGGCTTTTCCAACTTCATCCCCATGGGCGATAAGTCCACCAAAGGTAAAGGCACAAGTAAGGCTGTATTTTCAAATTTCGCCCTCGGTCTTACTACTAATAGAGATTCATGGGTATACTGCTACTCACGCAGTCAGTTATCAATGCAGGCAAAAGATAGCATCAATTATTACAACAGTAAAGTAGATGCCTTAGAGATAGATCCTACGCAAGATGTTGATGAACTGATGGAATATGATTCTACTAAATTTGCTTGGACAGTAGCACCCAAAAACGATATTAAGAAATTAAAAAAATATCAATATTTTGATTCAGCCATAGTAGAATCTGTTTACCGCCCATTCTGTAAACAGTGGGCTTATTTTCATACGCATCTAAATCATCGTGTTTATCAATTACCTAAATTTTACCCTACAGCGAGACATAAAAATATACTGATCACTATATCCAATCCTGGAGGGAAAAAAGATTTTTCGACCCTTATTTGTAATAACATCCCTGACTTGCATCTCAATGGTGATGCCCAATGCTTCCCCCTCTACTACTACGAAGAGAAGAACGAAGGCAGCAACGCGCTCGGATTAGCGCTCGACGACAGCACAGAGCAATACACCCGCAAAGACGCCATCACCGACTGGGCACTAGACGGCTTCAAACAAGCCTACAGCGACCACAAGATCGGCAAGCAAGACATCTTCTACTACATCTACGCCGTTCTCCACAGCCCCGAGTACCGCAAGCAATACGAGCACGACCTACGCAAAGAAATGCCCCGCATCCCCTACCTCACCGACTTCTGGGGCTACAGCCGCGCCGGTCGAGGCCTAGCCCATCTCCACCTCAACTACGAAAGCGCCGAGCCCTACCCCCTCACCGAAGTAGGCAATCCCCCCCACTACAAGGTAGAAAAAATGCGCTTCCCCAAAAAAGGCGAACGCCACAGCATCATCTACAACAAACATCTCACCCTCACGGGCATTCCAGAAGAAGCCTATTCCTACATCGTCAACGGCAAGTCCGCCCTCGAATGGCTCATCGACCGCTACCAAGTCACCACCCACAAAGACACACAAATCACCAACGATCCCAACCTCTGGTGCGAAGAACACAACTCCCCCCGCTACATCGTCGACCTCATCAAACGCATCACCACAGTTA
>CAYJJD010000055.1:0-19468 GCA_964370425.1 uncultured Akkermansia sp.
TGCCACCTACAGTCAAGCTGCCAGCGCTGTTCACATCACCTGTAATGGTGAGCTGTGCGAAGCTGTTTTCCCCATTGGCTAGGTTGAGCGAGCCTGCGCTCACTGTGCCGCCTGAAGTTGTCAGTTCGCTTAGGGTAATGGCGCTACCTGTAGCATCAAGTGTGCCTGAGCTGTTCAGACTATTGATGGTTTGCTCTTGCTCCAAGATCAAGGTGCTATTCGCACCTATGGTCACGGAACTGCCAGTTAAGTCCAAATTAGCCATGTCGAAGCTAGCGGTCGCACCGCCAGTCACGCTAAGGGCAGTGGTCACGAGGCTACCTGTGGCATCTTCGGTGAAGTTGTACACCACATTCTCCCCTGTCACGTTAAAGGAAGCAGCCTCCACAGCCACGTTGATGACGATGTCTGCGGTTTCAGCTGTATCGAAGGTGTAGCTCAATTCGTTGGCGAAATTTTGATCCCTTGCGCCTTCAACTACCCAATTTGCAGCATTGATACTGCCACTACCGCCGCCCCAAGTCATTTCAGCCACGAGGCTGTTGACCAGTCGCAAGGTATCACCATCAAGCAGGAGGAAGGCTGTAGCACCAGCACCAAGGCCTGCGATGTCGAAGTATTCTAAGGCATTGGCATTCACAAAAGAACCTGTCGTCACAAAATCAATCCCAGTAATTGTGGCATCTGAAAGCCCCGTAAAGAGGGTGACATCAAAGGTGGGATTGAGAGTGCCTAAATCAAGTGCCACCTTATTGGTCGCATTAACTCCAGTGAGGGTGAGTGAGTCTAAGGCTTGACCTGTACCAGAATTATTCGCAGTAAGCCCAGAAAGCCCTTGGAGTGTCAGATCTGAGATCTTGCCTACAGCACCATTAGTCAGATCCAAGCTAGCTGTAGAAAGTACATTGAGCTCGGTGATGGTGCTTGCTCCAGCACCCAGCTTGAGTGTGCCCTCTTCCACCGTGACGAGGTCGCGGTTAGCAGAAGCCAATTCGAGGCTACCAGCCCCAGTCTTTGTCAGTTCAAGGGCATTGAGGGTGATACCTACAGAAACGTTGGCATCGACTACCTCTACCACATCAAAATTCTGGTAGGTGACATTGTCAAGATTACCGTAAGCATCTGTTGCAGAGAAACTCAAGCTACGAGTTCCTGTCACAGAGCCGCCAGCAGCACCAGCACCGCCAAAACCACCATTGATGATGGTTGGGACATCTGCCGTATTATCAAAGACAACGTCATTGTCTATAGTCACTTTGGTCGAGGCTGTCGTCGTGTCAAATACAGCACCGAGGAAACCAGCGGCGTGAACGTCAGCACCTACTGTGCCGCCAGCCAGATTAATGACCACATCGCCCATGCTCAAATTACATTCTGTGGTACCAGAAAGGCGCACGTGTCCACCAATGATGTTCCCCCCCATGCTTGCCATGTTGTCAACGGTGATTTCTACCCCACCCGCGACAGAGGCCGTGCCTGTGAAGGCTGCATCAATGGATGAACCACCCGCAATGTAGGTGTTGAATGTGCCGCCTGTGAGCAGCATATTGACTTTGCCTTGTGTCGTGTTTGTTCCAGCATTATTCACATTAATACTGCCCCCAAACACATTAGTAATGAAAGTACCGCCAGAGATACTGACCTCCGTGCCTGCGGTGTTCGAGTATGTACCTGCGGCATGCACGCTACCACCGAAGACGAAGCCATTAAATGTACCATCAGAGATAGTCAGGTTCGTGCCACCTGTGCTGAAGACACCGTTGTGCACATTAGAGCCACCCATGACATGGGAACTAAATGTACCACCATGGATGGTCAGGAAAGAGCCTTCAGTGATAGAGCCCGTGCTACCGACATGCTCAGCACCCGCAACCACTCGATCGGCAAACGTGCTGCCGCTGCCAGTAATCGTCATATGGGAGCTACCATTGTGATTCACGGTGGAGCTACCATTGTTATAGTAGCTACCCATGATTCCCACATTGTGATCAGTATCAAAGGTCACACCATCTTTACCTGTAATGCTCACATTGCTATCACCATTCATGGTGCTGCTCGTGGAGTTTGAGACAAAGGCACCGCCAATTACACGCTTCACAAATGAGGTTTCGGCAGAAGTCGTGGCACTTAAGTCAATAGTCACATTGCTAGCACCAGTATGCGTCATTGCAGCACCTCCGTTGTGATACCAAGCATTACTGCCAACAATAGAATGAAGCGCACCTTCAGAGTGCAGTGCTGCACCATCATTACTGGCGAGAACCGTGTTGATGAAAATATTAGTCGAGCCATTAAATGTGGTAGCATCTTGGTGAGTTACCGTACCAGCACCGATGATGCTGCCAGCTATCACCGCACCGTCATCAATCGTGATGTAAGAGTTCCCCGTGAAGGTAGGGTACGTGCCATCCTTGTAATTACCACCGATGATGTGATCGACAGTACCTCCAGAAACCTGAATATGAGTGTCACCCACGAAGTTACAAACGGTGCCACCTCCCCAGTTATCGGCAAGATTACCACCCACTAGAGCTCTGAAGTCACCACCCGTCATGTTAATCCACACATTTGCCGTGATGGAGGTCTGAGTTGTATTGGAGTTTGTGCCACCATAGATGAAGACAGCATCACCACCACCACCTGTGAGATTCACAGCGATGTCGTTCGTGCCAGCGACCAAATAGTCAGATGTACCTACGGGCAGAGCTAAGGCTGTAGACGCTGTGATGGCGTCTGTCGCGACAATCTCATCCATGCTGGGGGCTTCGAGAATAACATCAATCCCCCAATCGGTATCCCAGCCACCAAAGTCGAAGACCTCTCCAGCGTTGACGGTGAGTTTCCACACGTCGCCCTCGGCCACTAAGCTGTACTGGTCAGCCGTAAGGCCAAAGACTTCAATTTGCGCCTCAGCAATATCTTTAGAGATAC
Organism: uncultured Akkermansia sp.; assembly: GCA_964370425.1. Lineage (GTDB taxonomy): Bacteria > Verrucomicrobiota > Verrucomicrobiia > Verrucomicrobiales > Akkermansiaceae > Akkermansia. The sequence continues at coordinate 2,932 of CAYJJD010000055.1, forward strand.
CAGTGAGTATACCTGTCTCAAGCGTAGCTTGGTCAAGATTAATCAACACAGCCGTGAGTGTAGCGTCAGCTGTCATGAGGTCTTCGCTAAGAATGTTGAACAAGTTCGCACCTTCACCGCCATACATGAGTTTCGCGTTATTGGCGAGTTGCAAATCAAGCGCGCCCACACCATCGGCAGCAGTGAGCGTACCGTTGTAATTCATGTGCAAAGTGCCATTATTATTGATACTCAGGGCGGTCAAAGCAGTTGTTCCAGTACCGATCTGCTGGAAGGAATCTGTTGCCAGTATTTCTGTAATGGTGAGATTCCCCTCACCTCGCACGACAACATTATTACCGACAATGCGCTCACCTGCATTCTGAATGATGACATGATTCCCCACACTCTGATCCACAGTGTTCAGCACAAAGTCGCGGCGTGCGGGGTCAGCGCCCAAATCAATTGTTCCTTGATAATCGCGTATCGTGCCAACCTCAAAGCGCATGACATCCGCATCACCGCCATTATCACCTTGGTCAATGTTTAAATTAGCTGTACCTGTGAGTTCTTTCACGAAGAAGGAGCTGTTCCAGATCTGGGTAATGGCACTGTCTGCAGTCACCTCCATCTTGGCAATATTTGCTACACCAGCATTCATATCTTGAACAAGCAATGTCCCCCCATTCATTTGGAGGGTGTTCAAAGGAGTCGCTCCATTCTGCCAGCGTAGCGTGGCGGTGTCATTGAGGATGATACGTTCAAAGGCTACAGTGCGGGTTGCTGTATCTCCATTCCCTAGATTGACTTGACCTTCGACGATATCTAAAATTCCCGTGTGGGTGGAGTTAGAGATGAGCTCTAAAATGGCGGTACCTGATTTTGTTAAAGTACCAGATCCAGTAATACCAGCACGCACAACAATTAAGGAATCTGCGACCAGCTCGCTATAGCCTGTAGCTGTGAGCTGAGCGTTAAATCCAGTTGTTCCGCCTGTCGCGGCTACTAAAGTGGCCTTGTCAGTCGCATCCGTGGTGCTACCTGTAAGGGTGATGGCGGCCGTCGTGAAGTTCATGTTAGTGAGCTGAAGCGTGCCACCAGCCAAGGCGGTGATATCATAACCTGCGGCGGCATAAGTCGCGTTATCGCCAAATGCCAGCGTACCACTTGACACCTGCACTTCGCCAGTGAAGTCAGCGAGCTGAGCCTGATAGTTAAGGGTGTTACCTGCACCTACATCAAATTGCACCGTGCCAGCTGCGGCTGCGTCTGTGCTGATGATCTGAGACGCGTCAGTCAGCACGTCACCTTGTAGCACGAGTGTGCCGTCTACAAATAAGGTAGCCGCCAGTTGATTGACTGCTGGGTCAGTACTGGATAACTCGACAGTGGTATCAGTGCTCACTGTAACACCTGCTGCGTTAATGGGATCTACTAAGCTCACATCTGAGTCACCTGTAAAGATGACGCTATCGCCATCGACAAAGTCAAGACCGCCGCTAAAAATGGCATTTACCTCCCATTCTAAGTTACCACCTGTGAAGGTGTGCGTGTTACCTGTGGCCACGACCGTAATCGTACCATCATCATTAAATACGAAATCTTTACCTACCGTGCTGAATTCACCATCAATATTCGCAGCTGTCAGCGTATTAAAGCCCGTGAGCGAGCCTACCCCTGTGTTCGTAAAGAGGGTGTAGGTATCGCCCACTGCCGTCATACCTGAAAGATTGACGATAAAATCATCTCCAAAAGTCACTGTGCCCGCATTGTTAATCACACTGAGGGCTGTGAGCGTGCCGTTCATCGTCATTGTCGCTCCAGCTGATATACTCATTGAGCTGCCTGCTGCCACGGTGAGAGCACCAGAGAGGTTGTTACCCGTAGCGGCAAAGCTTACTGTACCCAGAATGTTCTGGGAGGTCGTGCTGGAGACAGCAGCATTAAAATTAGTCGTTGTACCCGCAGCTACGGAAAGCATGTCCGCCGAAATGATGCTTCCTACATTATAGGTAGCACCACCAGCAAAGGAGAGCAAGGGGTTGAGTGCGCCACCACCATCAGCAGTGACGGCATTTCCATCTATTGTGTTGGAGACCGTGATACTCGTGTTGTTCACTGTGACAGTGCCAGTCATGTTATAGTTCACGGCGCGCCCACCTATCTTGATTACCCCAGAGCCTGATGCTGAGGCGTTGCGATCGGTCTCAGTAGAAAGACCTGTAGCATAGTCAGCAAAGGTGAGGTAGATACCAGAGCCTGTGCTTATAATATTACCAGAAAAATCCTTCATCGCACCTTCAAAAACGAAGTGCAGTGCGACACTGTTTGTGCCACTTGTGTTCGCCGTAGCGTAAATGCCACCGTTCGGCGTGAATTCCCCCTCGCGTGTTGCGGTGAGTGTGGGGCTGCCCGCGATGCCAAAGTTAGAAACCGCATTATTGAACCTCACTGTGCGTAGATGCGAAATTCCGCCAATGATTACATGCCGCAAGTAAACTGCTGATTGTATATCCCCAGCATTATCGGGTGTAATCCAACCTTCAGTGAAATCAATGACAATCTTATCATCGGCGGTACCAGCATTGGGAGTGGCTATTGTGCCGCCATCAGGGTCTGTAAGTGCTATATTGCCCCCGACATAGAGGTAATCTGTGGCCTCGACCTGCTGTTGTGAGAGGACGCAGGTGACTATACCTGCTGCGAGAGTGCCTGTCGCCACGCTGATAGTGAAAGAACTAGTCGCGGCAAAGCATGTAAGCAATGCGGCACGTAATATAGATGGGAGATGTAATTTCATATGTTAAGTTGAGTTTTTAATATTTTTTGAGTATAGCAAATCGTCCATCAGATACAAAGCATAAAAATATTTTGTTATTATATTATCTATGAGGACGTATAACTAAAGGGCATCTCATATATTGAAAATTGCTACAATGAGCGCGGGAGGTTAGATTTTCGAGATGGATTTTTCACGAATTGATGGCTCAGAGTGTCCTCTGAGACGAGAATTCGGGGCAAATCTAGCCGAAAAGCACTCAAAAGATGCCTCGTAAAGTGATTTTGTTCATTTGCTTATTTTGAATGACGAGAATTTAGAGTCCCCTAAATTACGCGAGCCACATAACTGTGGCTCGCGTATTTAATTCTATTTCCAGAGAAAACTCCTGAGAAATAGTATTGATTAGTTCGATTAGAAGCTCGTCTTGTAGCCAACACTCGCATTCACGGCACTCTGGCCTTCGCGGAACTCGCAGCCCGCATCCATGAACAGACTACCCGACTCAGCTCCCACTGGGATGCTAAGACCTGCGCCTAATTCGATGCCGAATGCTCCGACTTCTGCTCCTTCTACCTCGCTCATTATACGCGCATTGTCAAGGAATGCAACGTCAGCGGAGGTGTGGCGGTCTCCTGCGTCAAACTTCAGCAAGGCGCGCATGCTCAGCACGGAATTACGGTTGAAGGTGCTTTCTCCTATCTCCGTTTCCAGTCTACCACCCAGACCAAAGGTCAGATAGGTGTTACTCTGATCTCCCACGCTCAAGCCCGCATCGCTGCCGTCTTCTTCATAACCATTGATACTCGCATGCACCAAGGCGACGTTGAAGATAGGCTGCCACGTGCTGCTGCCGTCTTCCGAGAGCTGCTGGGTGTAGCCTAATTCGTACATCAGACCTAGACCATAGCCGTCGGTACTACCCTGTGTCTCGTAGCTGCCCGTGCTGTAGTTCACGGTACGATCCAGCTGTGCATCTGCCATGCTAGCCGTAGCCACGAAGCTGTGATTCCAGCTCTTGCTGGTGATGCGTGCGTAGGCACTCAGGGAGTAGGTATTCAGATCTCCTGTCGCGATGTCAGTCGAGCTGCTGTCTACCGTGCCATAGAGCGCGGTGGCTGCGAGACCGATGGAGAACATGTCGCTGACCTCGGCATCGACGCCGAAGCTACCACCAAAGCTGCTATAGCTGTGACCTGCGGACGTGCCGTCGGCATCGAGCTTGTTGTAGCTACCCTCAGCCGCGATCCATGCGTTGTAGCATGATTCGCTTCCTAAGGTCGGCGGATTGCCTCCCATGCTCATGGCGCGGTTGTGGATATTATGGAGCTGACGGTCCACCGAGGCGAGCATGGAGCTGCCCAGTGAGGTGACGGAGCTGCCAGCCACAGCAGCAGCGAGTGCGTCCGCGGCAGCGGTGTCCCCGAGTTGCAGATAACGATCCATGTCATCGAGCACCCCAGCGAGGCTAGGATGGCTACCAGTCGCGCCCTCTACCTGTGGATTAAGCGCGATGAGTGCTCCGCCTAGTAATGTCGTACCAGCCTTACCATTGGACGTTACGCCTAATGAGCCATAAGCGTCATTATTAAGATCGACTAAGATCTTACCATCGGCGACGCGTCCATTCGTGAAGTACTTCGAGAAGGCGAAGCCTTGCATCATGACTGTCACGTCGCTGCTAGCGGCATTCAGGTCGAAGTCAGCGATGACGCGTCCCGTACTGTGACTACTATCTCCTAAATCAAGAGAGGTGATGCTCTCATCAGTCTGACCGATGAGGATGTGCGTACCGCTGAGACTGAGATTCTGCGCCCCATTCATCACAGAGAGTGCGGCACTCGCGTCTGTACCTGATGCCATCTTCGCGGCTAGGTCTTCGGCATTCAGTGTGAAGTGTAGGCTTCCTCCGTTCATGTCTGAGCTGCTGATCAGTGTGATAGGCGTCGCTATGTCTCCTATGCTCACTATGCTGCCCACGGTGCTCAGGCTATGCAGACTGCTGCGTGTGGCATCTTGCGTGAGCTTAATGACCGCGGCTGCTTCGCCCTGTACCCTGAGGTTGTCAGCGACGAGTAGCTCCATAGCCTCACCAGCTCGCACGGTGACGGTGCTGAAACCGCCTCCTGCGCTCGACTCATAAGTACCAGTGAAGCTGCCACCCTGCACGATGATATCACCCTTCAGCACGCTGCTTGCGCTGCCGCTGATGTTCTTCACGATGAGCTCGCCGCCTTCCTGCGCTTGCAGGAAGCTGTCGCCGCTAAGCTCCACTTCATCGATGATGATGCTGCCACCCTGCTCGCTTTCTATATAGCTGCCCGTGGCTAGTGTGGCTTTCCCTATCTCACTGCGACCATCCATTTCTGCGACGATGAAGCCTCCTGTTTCTAGTGTGACTTCCCCTGTTACCTTGTAGAGCCCCGTGGCTGACACGGTGACGCTAGAAGTACCATCAATGGATGCGTTATCCGCGACGATTTGGGTGTCTACAAGAGCGCGGGTGAAGGCACTACCACCTACCGTGATGCTAGAGCCCGTGAGGCTGAGTGTGCCGACATCCAAGCTACTGCCTAAGCCCGCATTGAACTCCGAATTGTTGAACGTGAGTTCATTGAGCTGTAGTTCGCTACCGTGCGTACCGAGTGAATTGAGCACCATATCATTGACCACGAGTGCATGAGCACTGGTCACGCTGTCGTTTTCAAGGGTGGCGACACTTGTTGCTGTGTCATCACCTTGGAGGGTGAGCGTGGTATCGGTCGAGCCCGCGAGATTGCGTATAATGAGTCCATCTGTATCCGTCGCTGCTGGAGCACCTACATCGCCAAAGTCCAGCGTGAAGTCCTCGTCTATGTAGACTCTATCTACGGTGTCGAGCACGCTGTAGTTGTCGAGTAGCTTCACGCCTGCTACATCGTTAAAGATAGGCTTAATCGCGCTCAGCGAGCTTTCCTCCAGACCGGGGGTAGCCGCAAAGTTGTTACTCACAAACCAAGTACGCGTGGTGGAGTCTTCCACTGTGATACTCAGATCGCCAGTCGTGCCGTAGCTCAGTGCCACATCCTTACCGAGATCCTTAATGAGTGTGTCGACAGCAGCCTGAGCATTAGCATCAAGCTCAATATCAGCCCAGCTCAGTGTGGTCGATGATCCTGCATTCGTGCCTAGGATATGGTATACGCCATCGGCAATGCTGCTCTCAAACTGCGTGAGGCTCAGCACCACGTCATTAGCTGTGCCACTCATGATGCTGTCCACATCGAGCATGTTATCTGCCCCCGCAGTCAGCTTACTGGTGAGCACGAGATTCTCCACCTCGACAGCCTTAAAGACGTTCCCCTGTCCTGCTAGCGAGAGCGTGCTCGCTGCGACAGAGCCGCCCTGTGTGCTGCTCTTTTCCAGAGTGAGGCTCGCACCTGAGGCATTCACATGACCAAGGTTCACCATGCCCTCCGAGAGGGTGAGTGAGGTGGTGACCGTCAGCGTCGCGCCCGTATTCACCTCCAGCATGCCTTGATCCACGCTACCGACTCTAGCTGAGGCATCATCAAGAATCGTGAGCGTACCGCTGCCGAGCAGAGTTTCGATGTCAGAGCCATCACCCACGCTTAAGTTACCTTCATTCGTGGCGTTAGCGCTCGCAGCGATGGACAATGAGCCTTGTACGTTGAGCGAGGCGTTTTCACCTATCATGAAGGTGGAGTTCGCCTGTACCGTACCCACTTGAGCCTGAACCACGGCGTTGCCTGCCAGCTCTAAGCTGCCTTGGCCGCCCACATTCAGCGCACCTGTGCTGTCTTTTCCTTCTCCGAGGCCTGTGACGAGTTGCACATTGTTCTCAATCACAAGAGCACCGTTGTTCACGGCTAGCAAGCCAGCTGTGAGTTGTGAGCCTGTGAAGCTGTACTGCGAACCAGCGGCGTCGATGAGCACACTGGAAGCCGTTTGCATGGAACTCAGGTTCACGTCAAGTGCGCCGCGCCCGTCAAAGAGTGCGCTAACGGTGGCGCTGGGTGCGCCCGATGTCACGCCTTGGGACCAGTCATCGGTGCTGCCATCCCAATCATCCATACCAATCCAGGTGTTACCCGAGATGGTGGCGGTGAGTACGACCTGTCCAGTGTCATTGATGCTGATTTCAAAGCTCGTGTTATCATCGGTGTCATCTATAGCCATGCCATTAATGAGCACAGTCGTATCAGCCGCAAGGCCAGTGTTGAGCTCCGTGAGTGCGTAAGCTTCTCCGCTGCTCAGACCAAGTGCCACGAGTCTGTTCACATCTATCACAAAGTTAATACCTTGAGAAGTCAGGGAATCAGCGACGATCATGCTCTGAGAGGCATTGAGCGTGTAGTCGGCACTGATGCTGCTTGCCACGGTGTTGGAGAGGCTGAGAGTACCAGTCAGGCTGAGCTGACCACCCAGTGTCAGGCGTGAGCCCGCCATGCTCAGGTTATTACCGCTGCTTGCCCCCATGAGGCTCACCGCCCCAGTGCCATTCACCACCAGAGAGCCTGTGCCAGTGAGCGAACCCACATTCACGGCATTGTTACCGCTCACGGTGAAGTTCACCACATCGCCGTCGATGTGAAGAGCACTCGTCACTTCCAAATCAGCAGCCGAGCTGTCAGCACTGATGCTCAAAGCTCCCTTGGCTGTTACGGCGGCAGTGGCTGTGATGCTCTCAAAGCTCGCGCTCGAACCAGCATCCACACCCACAGTCAAGTTCTTCACACTCACGATGCCACCATCTGTGATTTCAGCGTCATTAAGTGTTAAGTCTTTATCTAGCAGCCTGACCGTACCAGTGTTGCTAAAGTCAACAACACTGACATCAGAGCTCACTTCGAGCTCACCCGCGCCATTACTCAAGCTCTGTAACTCTTGGCTGATTTCACCAATAGTCACATCGCCCGCGCTAATGGCTAGTGAACCGCCAGTAAGCACGCCAATGTCAGAGTCTGCCGCAAGCCCCAGAGTACCGAGGTTCGTAACCGTGCCAGTGACATCGAGACTATTAAAGTTACCACTCACATTGAGTTGAACATCTGTCGCTGACACATCACCGCCAGCAATCACTGTCGAAGTTGCAGCGAAGGTGAGGATGCCGTCCACATCAAGACTTGAGCTGTTATTCAACTCACCTGAGATGGTGAAGCCACTCAGCACATTGAGTTGCCCCATGCTTAATGTCAAATCATTAAGACCATTCGTAATACTCCCAATGCTTGTGGTCGCTGTATCATCACCCGTCGTGATGCTCAAGCTACCACCTGTCAAGTTAGTCTGAATTTCAGAGCCTGCTGCGATAGAGAGCGTACCAGAGTTGTCCATGCTTCCCACATCGACAAGCCCAAAGCTATTATCGGTATTAGATTTAAGCGTGATAGAGCTTGCATTAATATTGCCGCCATTCGTGGTGGCCTCGGTCAGCGTGAGTGTATAGCCTACCATACTAATGCTACCTGCGTTGTCAAGATTTGCCAGCGACATGGCAGAGCCCACAGTGAGCGTGCCTGTATCGTTGCTAAGGCTTGATATCTCAGATGCCGCCGCCACCGAGTCTATGGCGACATCGCCAGATGTTGTCAAATCACCAGTGAGGGTGAGGACGCCATCAATTTTAGATTCATTGCCCAAGCTAAGATCAAGCGTGCTGGTCACGTCATTGTCCACAGTTAACTTTGCGAAGGCGTGAATCTGCCCGTCTGTACCATTGAGGGTAAGATTACCAGTGACACTGAGATTACCCGCAACACTTGCGTCAGTGTTGCCACTGTTCACAGTCATGTTACTATTTACAGTAATCTCCCCGCTATTTTGCAAGCTATTAATGGTGACTTCATTGCCTATAGTCAACGAGCTGGTCGCATCTACCTTCACGAGAGCTTTACTTAAGTCAAGCGTCGTGTTGTTGAAGGTGACTGACGCGCCAGAATTAACATCCAGCAATTCATTAACAGTAAGACTATTGCCAATAATAATATAATCGGTACCAACAGCTGCAAACTCTACTCTAGTGGCTATTTCGTTGGTCACGCTCACCGTACCAGTACCTTGGTTAAAGAGCGCACTAAACTCGGCCATAAAGGTGGAGTCCACACCATTGACATTAGTCCAGCTATTTTCAGTGCTCCATGTACCATCTCCTCCCTTCCATGTCAATTCACTAAAGAGGCCGTTGGTGAGCACGAGTTGATCACCTTCTACGATGACGTAGTAGCCTGACAGGTCTGTGATGTCGCCTATGGAGGTGAAGTAATCACCAGCCTCAAAACCTTGCATACCTGTCACAACCTCGGTTAACGTAAAGCCAGTGAGCTGGTTAACATCTACATCAGTAAACAGAACTTGCTCAATGAAGCTTGGCTTCGTTCCTGTAAAGCCTATATCGAGAACAGCCTTGCTGTTCGCCTCTATGCTGAGCGCCCCTCCCAGAGCTGCACCATCTGTGAGGTAGCTATACTCCAGAATAGAGCCCTGAACGAGGGAGAGATCACCGCCTATACCAGTATTGAGCGCGGTCATGCTGAGGCTAGCCCCAGAGCCCAGCCTGATAGAGCTGATGCTATCACCCGCGCTAGCAGCGGCGAGAGCCAGCCTGCCCTCACTCACCCGAATATTACCCGCTGTGTTCCCAGCGGCGAGTTGCAAGGTACCAGCCCCTAATTTCTCTACATCTGCGCCTAGATCTTGCAGATTGGTGCTGCCGAGACTCACGAAGGCGTTAGCATCCTCGACATCTACTTGAGAGAACTGTGTAAAGTGTACATTCGCAAGATTATCGTCATTCGATCCTGTAAAGATGAGCGTGCTCTCGCCTGTGATGCTAGAGCTGTTACCTGCGGCATCTGGAGTAAGCAGATATCCACCGCTCACTTCCACACCTTCTGCAAAGCTTACATTCTCTGAGATAGATACACTGCTGCTCGCCGTCGTGAGCGTGCCTGTGGCCGTTTGCAGCGCACCAGCCGCATACACAGCATCGGTCACGCTACCACCATTGAGCACCACACTTGTGTGCTGCTGTGAGGCCGCGACATCGGCAGCTGCCACGCTACTCCCCCCAAACAGGGTCGAAGCCGAACCGCTCTCCAGCACCACCTTCATGTCGCCCGAGCTGAGATTAAGCGCGGTGCCTGTCTCAGAAATGAGATGACCGCCGAAGACATCAATATCGCCCGTATCTGCACCATCAATGACTACAGTGGCATCTTCCATCGAGGCTGTGACTGAACCTGTGTTATTAATCAAGTAGCCTGCGAAGACACTGCTCGCGTAAGTGCCGCCTGTGAGCATGAGCTTAGACTCGCCAGTGATGTGCGCGTTGAGCGTACCTGCGCCGACAAGAGCACCAGCGGTGAATATAGCGGAGTCTATATTACCACCGTTAACACCAATATTCACACCGCCATTCACGCTGGATGTGCCACCAGCAGACATGTAAATACCACCGAGTACTATGGATGCCAAATCACCCCCATTGATGCTCATGTTCACGCCACCATTGATGGTGGTCGTGCCTGAGTTAATAGAGACATGCCCGCCCACGATACTGCGGTCGTCGCTTTCTGCTCCATAGCTGATGCCGTCGATACTGACCTTAACGCCACCGCTGATGGTGGATGTACCCGCGCCAATAAGACCAGCCCCCGCGATAGAGAACTCATTGCTCACATCGGTAAAGTGAGCATTGCTGATGTCGACATTTACACCCGCACCGATGCTCACCGTGCCAGCATGCTGATTAAAGCCACCCATGACGATCTGGTTATAGTTACCGCCATCGACACTCAGGTTCGCACTACCGGCGATGGTGGCATTCCCTCCTTGGTGATTACTCGCGGCGGTGACGCGCTGAGCGAAGGCGGAGGCATCGGTCACGGCTATATCGACATAAGTACTACCGCCTATGTTACTCGTGCCACCCGTAGTCGCGCCTGAGCCCATAATCCATGAGCTGAAGTCACTGCCACCTGTGATGTTCAGGTAGGTATTACCAGTAATATTATTCGTACCTGAGCCCATGGAGCGATGACCTGCCACGACTTCATCCGTGAAGGTCACATTCTCATGACCTGTGATGTTTACCGTACTGTTGCCGTTAATGGTAGAGCTATAGTTGGTGCTGCTCGTCCAGCCTGCACCGATGATGTAGCGATCCATATTCGTAGCATCGCCCTCATAGCCACTGAGGTCGATGGTCACATTCGTGTTCCCATTGTGCACGGCTCCACCTGCGGTATTCGCGGCGCGTAAGCTACCGCCTACGATGCCCTCATAGTCCGAGCCCGCTAGACCAGCCATGCTGGTGGCCGCGATGTTATCCAGAGGGACGTAAACAAAGATATTCGTGTCACCATTCAGGGTGCTTGTCGCATTATGGCGACCTATACTGCCACCGACGATAGCACCGCGCAGCGTACCACCAGCGACCGTGATGTAGACATCACCCGTGAAGCTAGGACCACGGCCATCACCGAAGTTCGCGCCTATGATATGATCTACTGTACCACCATCCATGTGGATATGAGAATCGCCAATGAAGTTCATCGTCGTGCCTCCATTCCAGTTATTGGCCCAGTTACCACCCACGATGACACTCCATTCACCGCCACTGACGTGAATCCATGAATCAGCAGTGACCTCTGCGCCGCCGCTAGCAGCCTCATTGTTAAATAAACCACCTGTGATGTAGGCTGCTGCTCCACCCCCACCTGTGACTTGAATAGCTGTCACGCCAGGAGCGACCACGTAGGGTGCATCTGCATCTGTACTGAAGAGAGACGTGCCTACATTCCCCAGCTCGGTGCGTACTGGCACATTCACGGGGGCTTGGGCGATGACATCACTTCCCCAGTTCTCATCCCAAGGAATCTCTATCATCGCGTTCGTGCTAAAGAACAGACGACCATCGACATCCGTAAGCGTGTAGTCACCGTCAATGCCGATGACGGAGATAAGAGTTTCATCAAATGTCGCGGCAATACCGAGGTCTATTCCTGTGCGTAGCGTGTCATCATCCAGCTCGCTGAGCAAGAGCTTAATCTGCGTGACACCATCCAGCTGATCTTGAGAAAGATGAATCAGCTCGTTCGCGCCACTGTAACTCAGTGTGAGCGCGGTATCGAGTGTAATAGAAGTGAGCGTGAGGCTGCCTTCGTAGTTCATGCCTAGTACCCCATTTTGCTTCAGACTCAGCTCATCTATCGTGGCAGTACCCACCCCTAGTTTTTCAAAGGAGAAGACATCGGCCACGCCCGTGATGGTGAGGTCACCCTCGCGCACCGCCAGTTTGCCAGTAATGTCCATTCCATTGCCAAGCTCAAGCGCACCAGCCCCAGTCTTGGTGATGTCGTCACCGAAGACTGTGTTACCAGTGACGCGGCTCGTTTGTCCCGCTTGGTTGCTGATATTTTCTAAGGAGAAGTCGAGGTTAGCATTAGCTGCGAGCTCGATGTTTCCATCATAATCAAGAAGCTGCGTGAAGTGCATATTAAGCTCTTCTGCAAGCCCACCGCCGAAGGTCAGATTCGCCGAGCCTGTCACCGTGCCCACCTCATAATTCGCACTGCTTTCAGAGTTGAACTCGCTGTCTTGGCTGACGTGGAAGCTACCAATGTAGTTCACCCCTGCATCGCCATCTTGAGAGATGTAGGTACCGCCATCAAAATGGAAGTGAGCCCTATCCATCGCGGCACTGCTGCTATGGGTGAATGTGAAAGTACCAGCGTCACGCAGAATAACCTCAGTGAAGCCCAGATCTGAGCCATTAGCCACGACGAGACCGAAGGCGTAAGTACCCTCGACGATGTCGAGCGTGCCAGTATGCCTCACCACCTTATCGGTGCTGAGTGTGCCCGAGCCAGTCTTGCGTAGGACGCCTTCGCCCGACAAGATGCCCGCAGCGGACCAGATGGCTGACGCATTCCCCTCCACGTCAATAGTCGTGTTATCACCAAAGTAGATCGCGCCATTGAAGTCTCCCCCCTCGCCAGCTTCTAGGGCGAGCGTGCCGCCTGACTCTACACGAATGAGGTTGCCAATATCTGTACCTGCGGTGAGCGAGAGCACGCCTTGATCTAAGACAGTGATGGATTCAAAGCTCAAATCACTCGTGCTCAGTGTACCTGAGCTGATACTGAGCGCACCATCAAAGTCTTCAAGCACGCTGCCACTGAGCTGCTGACCCGCAGCCAAGTTCACATAAACGGAAGTCCCCGCAGCACCTTCTATCGCACTGCTATCAGCGAGAACATCGGAAAGTAGCACGACTGAAGCAGCATTTTCTAACACCACAAAGGAATCTGCGAGACTGCCAGAAACACCACCAAGAGAAAGCGTCACGCCATCGACAGTCATACTGGCCACCGACACACTCTCAGTCACATTAATCGCAGCATTCGCGGCAGAGACCACAATAGAGTCGCCCGCCACAAAGGCAACGCCCTTAATCAAGCTATTGTTATTAAGGTCTAAAGTACCGCCAATGTCATACTGATGCAATGTACCAGAAATGGTGGCGGTAATGCTGCCATCAGCATTAACTTTCCATGTTTTACCCACAGAGGTCACACCAGTGATCTTACTGCGGGAGAAGATGCCATCCACATCGGCAAAGTCACTAAAGTCAATTGTGCCCGCGCCAGTGGCGAAGGCATAAGTGGTGACATCACCCACTGTCGTGACAGAGGTCAGAGTAGAGAGGTCTATAATCGCATCTTCCCCAAGCACTAAATTGCCTGTATTGACAATGCTTTCGCTCAATTGCACGCTGCCATTAATCGTGGTGCTGCCCTCATTCGTCAGTACCGCGGTAGAGGTGAGTGTGCCGCTTATATTAAGCGCACCCGCTGCCAGCACGTTGATATCGCCTGAGCCTAGGGCCGAGGCATGTGTGGTCGTGAGTGTGCCTGTAATGCTCGTGCCCCCCGTGTAGCTGTTCGCAGCTGCTAATGTCGCTGTGCCTGTGATAGAGACAGCACCCGCACCAGAGATCTCATTCCCCGTGGCAAGCTGCACGAAGCCGTCGCCATCTGTTCGAGCGACTTCGAGCGTGGCGGTATCGAGTAGTTCAATTTCATCTGCCCACCGACCACCGCCATCGCCAGCCGCATTCGTGCTCAGTACAAAGGTGGTGCGCTCGCGCACTTGCAGTTTAGCGTTCACGCCTGTGCTGGCGTAAGTGCCTTGGGCGGAGCTCATGCCAGTCCAGCTGAACTCAAGGCTCTGATCGGCGACACTACCCACACTCCATGTGCCCATGCGACCATCCGCGCCGCCAGAGCCGAAGATGTGCCCGTTGAAGATATTGTCCTCCGTCATCTCCACATTGAGACCGCGGTTCAGAGGCGCGTTGTTCGCCGTGGTGGCGATATTCCCATTGCCAGAAAGGTTGCGGATGAAGAGCGTGTCTCCATCTGCCCCATTCGTGCTAAAAAGCAAGAGGATATTTTGGTTCGTTGTACTGAGGGTCTCGCCCGACTGTAGGTCAAAGCGACTATCCGCCGTATTAGCATCACTGAAGGTAACGATGCTCAGCACATTATCAGAAATAATCTTACCTGAAAAGTCATCGAGCGCACCCACATAGGAGAGGGCGTTCGCTGCGGGTTGAGCGTTGAAAAGGACGGTACCCGCACCTGAGAGCACGACAGCTGAGGCCGCGGTCGTGTTTGAATTAGTTACTGAAAGAGTCACACCTTCATCCACCTGAATGCTCTGCCCTGCGAAGGCGGCGTTGTAGGTGAGAGTGATCGCTGTGCCTGCATCGGTAGGGTCGTAGGCTGAGTTACTGAGGATGAGGTCTTCATTAAATGCCGTCGCCCAAGTGATATTATTCCCATTAAAGTCTACGTGCACAGGGTTCGCACCGTCTAGAACAGTGATATCATCACTCAAATCGAGGTTATTCACTCCAGCACCATAGACGATAGTGCCACCGCTGTAGTTAATGTCTGATGCACCCAGACCAGTCGCATGCTGAATCACTAAACTGCCAGCAGTCATCGTGATACTACCAGTACCCAGAGCATAAGAAGCATTAAGCACCAGCGTACCTGCATTCAAGCTAGTACCACCAGAGTAGTCGCCAGCTAAGGAGAGCGTGAGCGTGCCCTCACCATCTTTCGTGAGGCTGGTTAAGCCTGTCATAAAGCCCCCAGTCGATTCGAATGTCCAATCGGCATCCCCTGTCACGATCACAGACGTGGGGGCTACGTCAGCAGCAATGCTGATCGTGCCTCCCGTTTCTCCTTCCACACCGCCGAAGGTCACCTCATCGCCATCACTGAAGGAGGAGCCTGTTCCTGCATCAGACCATGCTAAAGAGGCAGCATCGTTGCTCCATGTGCCATCGCCACCTCCCCATACGAGCGCACTACCTGTAAACTCCACTATAGTGAGGATGAGATCATTATCCACCCAGGTAATGCCACCAAAATTACGCGAATTAACACCCACAATATCTAAGTCTTCAAAATCAAGACTACCCGCATCACTCGTACGCGTGAAGAGCGTGTGCGTGCCCAGCTCTAAATCTTCACCCTTTCCTAAATCAAGAGTAAGCCCCACAGCGACGAAACTGCCACTGAGGCTGAGCACAGAGCCATCCGTATTATTGTAAGTAATCGTGCCAGTTAAGTTCACGTTTGAGCCCGACACACGAGCCCCACCATCACCTACAATCATATTTGAGGTGAGGGTGACGGCTGTCGTACCCAGTCTCAGCTGAGAGCCCCCAGTCATGGTCAACGCGCCAAAGGTCACATCACTCGTAGCCGCCGTCAAATCAAAAATACTCCCATCAGACACAGACCATGAGGCCTGACGAGACAGATTATAGTCCGTGAGGTTAAGCTCCAAGAAGCCACCACCAGAAAGAGTATGATTATACTGGGTCTCCCCCACAGCGACGAAGCTTTGTGCATAGACGATCAGCTCCCCGTCTAGACCAATTTCGAAATTGCTATCAGCCTCATAACGCCACTCTGTCCAGCGATAATCTGCGGAGCCAATACTTGCCCCACCCTCGATGATAAAGTTCGTCTTACCGGCTTGCCCCTCTATGGCTGTGGCATCAGCATCGTACGAGGCTCTCCAAATGAGGGGGCGCGAGTTGTTACCATTCGAGCGAAGGACGTAGCCATAGACATCAGCCTCCACGACGAGACCACCTAGAGAAAGAGTGCTAAAAGAAACATTGATATCCTTGGTCAGCGCATCATTATCAAATCGGAGAATATTACGCCCCTCTCGCCCTGCGACAGAGCCTTCAATCCCCACATCACCTGCGCCATTCCATGTCATCGCGACACCATCTGAAGACGACCAGTTGCCAGATATGTGAGCATCACCCGTATTATTGCCACGTGTCCAGGTGAAGATGCGCGCATCCGCCTGCGGCGAAATGAGGGTGAACAGCATGCTGCCCGCCAGCATCGTGGTCGAGAGCATCGTGACAGCAAGGCTGCGGGGGGAGGTGACGCATGCACGAAGTGCTGCGAATAATCCTTGAGGGAGATGTAATTTCATGATATGGCTTTTACTTAAATAATTTTGTATTAGAGAATAGTAGTAAACTGAGTGTATTTTACAAAAGGGTATTTTTTGCATTAATCCTAGTAAATATTGATACAGGCCTTTTCAAAACTCACCCTAAGTTACAACTTTTACGTAATTCATGTCAAGCATAAAATACTGGGCAGCAGCGCTGAATTTCTAGCCACACGTGTCCCAAATAAAAATCACGAGTATCCGTAATAAAAGACGACCAGC
>CAYJJD010000056.1:0-19190 GCA_964370425.1 uncultured Akkermansia sp.
GCAGAGCCCAGAGGCAGACCGTGATCGCAGATCACGGAACGTCAGTGAGAAAACAAAAATCGCAAAAGCCCGCGTCGAAGTCCCTGCATCGTATCAGCACCCTCACTGACGTTCTCCTATCCTCTGCCCGCTGGGCAGGTCTTTTTTGCCGTGGAAGGCGCGAAGCGTAACAAGGCGGTGGACGCTATCGCGTTCGTGAGATCACGTAAAAGATTTTAGCCTTGTTTTGTAGATGTATGTATATCTCGTTTCCTTGCTCACGGCTCGTCAAGCATACCAGAGGATATGCTTGACTCTTGGGTGGCTTGTATGCTTGTTTTCGTGGTTTCTCTGCACGGACGCTTCGCGTTTGCCACGGAAGAGAAGAGTCGCGCTATCGCGCGCAGTGGTCGGAGCGTCAGTTTCTGGTGTGGAGGTGATGCTGGGTTTGCCACACGAGCATGCGCGACTTCAGGTTATGAGGAAACTGACACTGCCGTGCTCTGCGAGCACGGCTTTTCCTTGGGCTTTGCCCAAACCCAGCGGGGACGCTGTCCCCTGCACCCCTGCTTAAGGTCAGTAGACCTTAAGAATCCATTTATGTATTGCTTATAGACACAGCATCACTCATCCATGTGGCTTACCTGCTCCCTTGACTTCGCGCCATAGGTGGTGCGTGGGTATTTCTCAGCGGCTGCACGGAAGTAGCGCTCGGCTTCTTTCGCGTCCTTCCGATGGTCGCGGCATAGCTGACCCGCGCGGTAGAGGAGCAGTGCCTTGTCCTGCTTGTTGCGTATCTTTTCCACCGCGCGTTCGTAGAGCTCACAGGCAGCTGCCGCGTCATCGAAGACGTCATGCAGGAGTCGCGCGTACTCTTGCCAGCCACGAAGACGGCGCGGATTGCTGAGGCAGTAGGCTTCCATTTCTTCCATCTGCGAGGCGTCCTTGCTCGCGCGTATGCGTTTCACGATCTGTTCGAGTTCGTCTTCGTCTGAGTTATACAGGTTCGTCTCACCGACTATCCATGCTCGTATGCGCTCTCCGAAGGCTTCGTTCAGTGGACGGATGACGTACTTGTAAAAGATGACAAGCCCGAAGATGAGCAGGACTAGTTGCCATGCTTCTAAGCCTGAAAAGAGTCCATATCCAGAGGTACTCATTCGCATTAAATAAAGTGCTATCATGTGTTTTCTTATCCTTGTTTTTGTATGCTCCAGAGCTGAGGAGCGCGCGCCGAGGCGTTGAAGCAGCGGCTGTGCATAACGGTGTATTCCTTCTGCGGCAGCGCATGCAGGTAGCTATGCAGCTGCTCATACTCTGCTTCGCCGCCTTCGTGGGCGGGGTAGGTCATGATGCTGACAATGCCGCCTGTGCAGATGAGTTCCAGCGCGGCTTTCACGGCGCATAGTGTGCTCTCAGGCTGTGTCACGACGGCATGGTCGCCTCTAGGGAGGTAGCCGAGGTTAAACATGATGACGCGCGGGAGTAGCCCTAGGGGGATGTGTAGCGCCATATGCTCATGGCTGCACTGGTGGAGTGTGACGCGTGCGTCTACTCCTGCGGATATAAGGGCTTCGCGTGTCTGTGTGATGGCCTGTTCCTGTATGTCAAACCCGATGACGCGCCCGCTCTCCCCGACACTGTGTGCGAGGAAGAGGGTGTCGTAGCCACCTCCGACGGTGGCGTCGATGACACAGTCACCGCTGCGGATGATGCCACGGAGGATGTGCTGATTCAGGGGGATGAGGCGCATGGGTGCTATGATATGCTTAGTTCTCGGGGATGTCGTCCATCTCCAGATAGTTCACGGCTATGGTGCGCTTCGCGTTTTTCGGGTCGCGAATTTCGAGCTTCATCTGCTTGAAGAACCAGGTGCCGTCACTGAGCCGCTGCACGGAGGTGATGCCGAAGCGCTTCTTGAGTAAGCCGTCTTTCCCATGTCCGTCTATTTGCCATGTCGTGCCGTTTTCCTTGTCTATCCAGATGCGTACCCAGGCGAATTGGCCTGAGTTCGGCGTGGGGTTCGCGACTTCGACGATGTAGCAGTCGCGGCCCTTGATGCGGCTGTCGCTGGTGTTGTCCAGCACCTTGCCACCCTTCCAGTACAGGAAGCGCAGGGAAAGGTCTTCGTAGCTCACGTCTGTTGTGCCTATCTTCGAGCCGTATTGCTTCGCTGGCATCTGCACGGCGCGTCCACTGCCGTCGACGACGAGGAGGTCGGCGGCCTTGTCTTTAATGCGCACGTCGAAGCGACGCCATGTGTTGTCCTGATTGTACTGGAAGACGAGGGTATTGCCACGGGCACTGATGCTGAAGGGGGTCTTACTGCGTCCCTTGCGTATCTGCCCCATGACGTCGCGCTCACCTTGGCTAACGGTGGACTTGCGCACGGCCTCGAGGATTTCGTCTGCCTGTGGGGCAGCGATTGCGTAGGGGGAGGATACCATGAGGGCAGCTAGTGTGCTTAGGACTAGTGTGCTTGAGCTGAGCCATTTTTTCGTCATAGGTGAATGTATAGCATAAATCATCCGGCATGGGGAGATTTTTCTTGTGCATGCACAGAGAAAAACTCGCAGGCTTGACCTCCAGCCTTTTCTATGTCAGACTATGTGTGGTCATGAAACTTCTTATTTCCCTCACCGATCAGAGCTTCCTCGCGACAAAGTCCATTGGTATTTTTAATGTCAGCATGGGGCTGGTGCGTGGATTCCTCGCCTGCGATGCTGTCCGCGAGCTCCACATCCTGTGTAATGACGAGTGCGGGGATGAGCTCGCAGCCCTCGCCTGCGATAAGCTGCACCTCCACCTGACGGATAAGCCTGTGCCCTCGCGCTTCAAGCGTATCATCTGGGATCAGTTCGGCGTGCAGAAGGCCATACGCGCCATAGACCCCGACTGGTGCATCCTGCCAAAGGGCTTCCCTCCCTTTAAGCCTGCGCTCGGACGCACGAAGCTCGCGTGCTACGTGCATGACTTTAACTGGGAATACTACGAGAACAAGGCGATCGCGAAGGAGAGCCCCTTCCCCCGCCACGAGATGATCTACTTCTCCACGCTGGGGAAGCGCGCGCTGGAGGTCGCCGATCTCATCCTGACATCCACGCAGTTTAACCGCGAACGCTTCCTCTCCTACTATGACAAGGCGCGTATCGCCGTCGTGGGCATAGGCTTCGACGGTGAGGCTCTCCCTGCGCCTCAGGTGCAGGGGAAGGATATACTCGCCTACGTCTCCCCCTTCCCTCACAAGCGTAGTGATCTCGCCATCCCCTTCCTTCAGGTCTGGCTCAGTCAGCGTGCGGATGCAGAGCAGCTGCGTATCCACCTCGTGGGTAAGCTCCCCGAGCATATCAGCCCGCAGGGATCGCAGTGGGTGCAGCATGAGCGCATCCCCTTTGCCGAGCTTCAGCGCATGCTGCGCGAGGACTGCCGACTAAGTGTCTATTTCAGCGATTATGAGGGATACGGCATGCCGCCAGTCGAAAGTCTACGATTAGGCATCCCGACGCTCGCGTCGGATCTCCCCCCCATCAGAGAAAATATCCCTGCCCAATACCTCTTCAGTAATGACAATATAAACGACTTTACGGAAAAGCTTAACAAGCTCTACGACGACGCGACACTACAGGACATCCCCAGCTATCCAAGCTGGAAAGAGGTGGCAGAACGCTGCGTGCGTGCGATGGTGCAGGATAATTAAGCTTGCAAATGTCATTGAAATACGGCATTATCCTCCCTCATGCCTACAGTCTGCGCCATATTCACCCACTTTGCGAGCGAGTCGAATACTCTCACTTGCCTAGATAGACTTGCCGCGCAGAGCCGTCGACCTGAGCATATCGTCATCATTAACAACGCGAGCGCGAGCGACCCAGCATTAGAAAAGATCCGCGCCCACGCGCAAGAGATCTTCACCGCTGACTGCGTTACCATCCTCCAGATGGAGCATAACCTTGGGAATGCAGGTGGCTGCGCGCATGGGATGAAGCATGCGTTCACAGAATTAAACGCCGACTACGTCTGGATTCTCGATGATGACTCATGGGCACGCCCTGAGAGCCTCGCCACCCTGCTCAATACAGAGGTGGACAAGGACACCATCAGGATGAGCATGGTCATCGACCCTCAGAAGGATGATGAGCTCAGCTGGCCTCTCACGGCGCGCGCCGAAGAAGAGACACGCTGGAGGCATATAGGCAAGCGGCAGGAGCTCCCCGACACCGATGAGATCATCAGCCGCGGTGGCTGGCTCGGTGCTCTCTACCCTCGCCATGCTTGGGAAAAGGTGGGTGAGCCCACGGAAGAATTATTCATACGCGGAGAAGACGAGGAATATCCTTGGAAGCTACGCCACGCGGGCTTCCGCTTCATCACGCTGAGGACGAGCCCGCTGGAGCACCCCTCCTCTCGCTGCGAGCTCATCGAGTATCGCATCGGGCAGCGATCCTTCTTCTACGAGCCGGGTCTCCACCCCTCGCGTTGCTACTACAAGAATCGCAACTGGGCGTGGCTACAGCGACTACGCTACCCTAGCTCCCCCCTGCGCCGTCTCGCGGCATGCGGGATCTATATCATCTTCTCCCTGTGCGCCATGATACAGACCTGTGAGCTGAGCATACCACGTGTGTACCAGCTCTTCCGCGCCCTGCATTACGGATTCTACGGAAAGCTTAAGCCTTACGCTTAAAAGCCAGAGCCTTGCAACGCATGCAGGGCACGTCTTGAAGAAAAATTTTCCTATAAAAAAACTAAAAAGGTAAAATTTGTCTTTACAATATACGAACAGTAGGTATAATGCGCCTCCGAGCGCAAAATTTCTCAAACAAATAAACCAAAAACAACAACATGAAAGTACTTTCCTCACTCGCATCAATGAAGCGTCGTCACGCTGACTGCCAAATCGTGAAGCGCAAGGGCACGCTCTACGTCATCTGCAAGAGCAACCCTAAGTTCAAGGCACGTCAAGGCACAACAGCTGGCACACGCCTCAGCAAGAAGGGTGTCAAGTAATTGACCTCTCACTGCGCATAGATTTATCTATCACAGCATAAGAAGACCGCTGCTTTCTGCTTCGGTCTTTTTTTTATTGCAGAAAAAGCAGATCTGCTCCTAGAAGATAGCATCCCTTCACTTCCATCCCATGACAAGCACCCAGACCCACGTACTAGAGATCCCCGACTTCCGCTTCGACGCGGGCACCAGCCTCCCTCGCGTGCAGATAGCCTACGAGTGCTACGGCACACTGGCAGAGGACAAGGGAAATGTCATCCTGCTGAACCACGCGCTGACAGGAAGCCACCACGCGCATGGCTGGTGTGAGCAGCTGGAGGAGGCAGGGGAGTTCTGGCAGCCTGAGAACTTCGAAGGCTGGTGGAACCTCATGATAGGCTCAGGAAAGCCCCTCGACACCGATCGCTACTTTATCATCTGTGCGAACTACCTCGGCAGCTGCTACGGCAGTACAGGTCCTGCGAGCCTTGCGCCCGATGGCTCGCCATGGGCAGCGCGCTTCCCCCTCGTCACCGCCGCCGATCAGGTACGCGCACAGATGGCACTACTAGACCATCTCGGTATAGAGCGATTTCACCTCGTCGCCGCGAGCGTCGGTGGACTCATCGGCATGACCTGTAGCTGCCTGTACCCCGAGCGCGTGAAGGGACTCATGCTCATAGGCGTGACGCATGAGCCTAGCATCGAGCACAAGCTCTCCGTCTTCGAGCAGATCCTCGCCATCGAGCTAGACGAGAAGTTCCGCAAGGGGCACTACCCCCTCAGTGACCCGCCACGCCGTGGGCTCGCGCTCGCACGCATCATCTGTCACAAGCTCTTCGTCGACCAGAGCACACTCGCTCTACGCGCACGCAGCGGCACGATATGCCAGCAAGATATGCTACACAGCTATCCTGTGCGGCACAACACAGAGAGCTACATGCTGCACCAGGGCACAAAGTTCGCAAAACGCTTCGACGCAAATGCCTACATACGCATCGTCGACATGTGGGCGCAGCATGATCTGCGCCAGCTCACGGGACTCGCGTCACACAGCGATTGCTGGGCGCGACTCGCGCAGCACCGCGTCCCAGTCAGGAGCTTCGGCATCAGCACAGATGCCTGCTTCCTCCCCGAGGCTATCGAGCAGCTTCACGAGCAATTATTAAGCGCGGGCGTGGACTCACACTACCATTTCATCGAATCGGAGAAAGGGCATGATTCTTTCTTGCTAGAGCCAGAACTATACGCCTGCGCTATCGCAGATTTCCTTCAAGCCTGATCGTGAAGACATTATCCATAAGCCTACATTAAATCAGGCGCGTAAAATAATCAGCTACTCAGCAAAAAAAAGATTGAACCGAGGGGGTAAATTTGCTATTTATAAGGGGAGCTCTCATTATATCCATTCTCATACCCATGAATACGCATCCCCCTAAGAAAAGAAACGCTTTCACTCTCATCGAAATGCTCGTCGTTATAACGATCATGGGTATATTAATGGTCATGGCCGCATCCGTCCTAGACGACGTCGGCAAAGGGCGATCCGTTGACTCCGCCATATCACAATTAGAAGGATTACTTGAAGAAGCGAAGGCGACCGCTTATGGGAACGACACCTCCACGCGCGTCATCATCGTCGAAGATAAGGAAAACATCACCGCGAACTCAAAGCACCTGCGCTACGCCGCCGTCATGATGCTGCGCAAGAAGGACAAGAGCGATGGCAAGTACGATGGCTCCGACGTAAGCACCGAGGGACGCTGGCGTTCCACATCAGCGGGTATCACCTTCCCGAATGGTGTCTTTTTCAGCCCTGAGCACAGCAAGCCACTCGAATGGGCAGAGCAGGGTGACCAAGAAATGATGGGCTACGATCTCATGAATATCGCAGGCCTCGGACCGGTGAATGTATACTACTTTGAGTTCGATGAAAAGGGTCGCTTCGTCTCCCCTCTGGCCGATCCTAGAAACCCGACCGCACCACAGCGCATCGTCGTCATGGAAGCGAGTCGCACTCGCTCAGCGAAGGCCGAGCATGGCATCGCTCCGAAGCAGACTGACAGCAAGGGTCGCCCCATAGGCGCGAAGGGAATCGTCCTCTGGCCATCTGGCGACACGAGCCGCATACGCACACTCGATCAGATCCAGAAAGAAAAGAAAAACATGCGTCAGGTGCGCGACCGCAAGCGCACAGATGAACGCGAAAAATCCCGCCGCGAAGCACGCTAAGGCGAACTAAGACGATCTAAAATCAGTCAAAATCAGCTTAATACCAGCTACTACCCCCTTCCATCCCCCTCTCCCTCCCATTTCCCTCTACAATCATGATTTCTCATCAAATGAA
Source organism: uncultured Akkermansia sp. (assembly GCA_964370425.1). Lineage (GTDB taxonomy): Bacteria > Verrucomicrobiota > Verrucomicrobiia > Verrucomicrobiales > Akkermansiaceae > Akkermansia. The sequence continues at coordinate 7,313 of CAYJJD010000056.1, forward strand.
ACCGCAATGCCGCAAGCGCAACAAGCGCGCGTTCACCCTCGTCGAAGCCCTGCTCGCCATTGGCATCGTAGGCATGCTACTCGGTATCTTCATGACCCTTTTCGTCCCTGTGAAGTCCATGCTCACGGCGGCTCTCGCCCGAGAAGACTCGGGACGCATCATTAATGCGCTACAGACCGAGATGGAAAACATACGCGCGAACGAGCGAGCATCCGCCTCGTCTAAGAACAGCTCACTAGGGAAGTACGTCACCCCCTTTGATAAAGCCTTCTACTGGTTTAGACTCTCGCAGAAGCCTAGCACGAGCATCGCGATCTTCTCCTACCGTGCCGACATCTCGAAGCGTCAGCGCGCCGATGGCAGCTACCCACCTGTCCCACGCAATGGCAGAGTACGTCCCGAAAACACGGAACTCATCACCATGGCAGCACCATTAAATAGCAAACTGCATCGCAACTCCATACGCCAAGCAGTAGGTCCTGTCTTCATCGTCCGCATGACGGAGCTCAGAGAGAAAAAGCGCGGGGAGTTCACACTCGCACCACGTCCCGGCATCCTCGAAAAGGGCTCATCACCGAGCAGCTACGTCTCAGATAGTGAGACCGATCCATGGGGCGGTGTCGTCTATTTCCGCGCTGACTTCTACCGACTCTTCCCAGCCGATCCTGCACGATACACGACGAAGTCATGGAGCGACTTTACGCAGCCCATCTTCTCTACGAATCTTTCATTCCGCCGCTAAGAGTCGCCCCACCTCACTGCCTACACACGACACACGCGCTACACATACAGCTTAGACCGAGCCTCAGACTATCACGCATATGAAACATAGCTTCCCTCGCCGCGCCCAGCGCGCCTTCACCCTCATCGAGCTTCTCGTCGCGATGACCATCACCGTCATCCTCGTCTTCGTCATCATGACCATGACAAACCAAGCCATCAGCATCTACAAGGATGCGAGCGAGCAGGTCGACACGAGCGCGCGAGCCCGCGTCGCCCTCCGATCATTATCAAATGACTTCCAAGCCATGCAGATAGGACGCGGGGCAAATGACTACGAGTGGTTCGTCGCTGAAGCAGACGACTCCGCGAGCAAGTCTCTGACAGAATCCAGCCGTAGAAGGAAGAAGCAAAATTACTTCCCCGATGTCACGCAGCTTATTTTCTTCGCGAGCACACTCGACCGCAACGCCGCCGTCAGTAGCAATGACATCCTCCGCACCAGCTACCGCTCCGCGAAGGCGAACAACCTCGACACCCAAGGAGATGTGAACGCCGTAGGCTACCGACTCCTCTACCGCGACCAGATTCTCAATCTCGGCCACGATGATAGAGACAAGCCTAAAGGCAGACTCCAGACCTTCCCCCTCTTCTCCCTGTACCGTCAGGTCATTACACCACGCGATGCTTACCAGTACCTCATGGCGAAGACGAATTTGAAATCAGCCTACCGCAAGTATGAAGGAGCTGAGCAGGATAACTTCCTCTGTGAGAACATCATCGACATGAATCTCATCTTCACTATCCAGTATAGCCTTGGCGAAGCGGATATAGACTCTGGTCGCATCAGCTACGAGACAAAGTCTGTCCCCATCATCAGCTCAAGAGGGAAAAGCGATGATGTGACCATCACGAGCCGAGACATCCTCGTGAACAACGAAAAAATGCTTAACGCCCGCATCACAGCGGTCAATATCTCCATCACCGTCGTCACAGAAGAAGGCATGCACATCATCGAGCAGGTACGAAACGGCCGCCGCAGCATGCCAAACCAAGCGACCTTCTTCCGCCAGTACACACGCACGTTCACCGAGCTCGTGACACCACCTAGCACCTCCTAAGCGCTAGCTGCTCGCGCAGCGAGCAGGCAAAGGAAATTCAAAAGAGCAGCACACAGCATTCCCTCATGGAAATGACCCCGAACAGCAGCTGGATGGAGCATCTCCCCACGAAGCTCCACCTCTGGATAGACCCCATCGCGCGCGATGGCTATACAAACATGGCTGCCGATGAGCTACTCACCCTACGCACGGAGGCATGGCTACGCCTGTACGACTGGCGACTACCAGCCGTAAGCTATGGACACTTTGACACGCGTGAAGAAGCACAGCACTTATTCCCGCCGCGCACAGGCGAAGAGGTGGAATACATACGCCGCTGGACAGGTGGCGGCATCGTCGACCACCGAAAAGGTCAGACCTACACCATCACTCTCCCATCAAAGGAAGGCGTGATGTACCCATCCAGTCACGATCTCTACCTCTGGATACATGGAGCTCTCGCGCACGCTCTGCAAGAGCATGGAGTCGACTGCCAGCTGCTACGTAGCGATGCCCCTGACGCAGGTCGCGCCTGCTGGGCGAGCCCTGTGGAAAGCGATATCGTGAATCCTGCTGGACTCAAGCTCGCAGGAGCTGGACAGCGACGCTTCCGAGGAGCAGTCCTACACCAAGGACTCATCCAAGAATGCGCGCCCTCAGAAGACTGGATTCACGCGCTCGCGCAGCACCTCTGTGATGACGTAGTGATCACAGTAGACGAAGAACCATTTGACGGCTTTAAACAGCAGCTAGATGCCCTCGTCGCGAGCAAGTACCATTCCGCAGCATGGCGTGACGAAAGTCGCGGTAGACGCCCCAGTGCGAAGGCGTAGAGCTACACGAGCCGTGAGAATGCGCCAGAGAACTGACGGCATAGTGACGCAAACCACCTAGGCGACACCTAGATGGGCGTCCAGAGGGGCGCGCTCCTCTGGCAGGAGGCAAGGACGGCGTCCTTGCTGGGAGTGTGAGGGCACGCCCTCGCAGAATAGCTGTGGCTCAGCCACAGCAGCGTCAGTTTTCACATAGCTTGATCTCACACGTGCCCGTGAAGCAACCCCAGCATGGTATCCGCGCCCGAAACTGACGCGCCTCCTTACCGCGCGCGATAGCGCGGCTCTGTTCTTCCGTGGCAAACGCGAGAGAGAAGACACGAAGCAGAGCCTGCGAGCAACCCAAAAGTCAAGCAATGCTTGACGAGCCGTGAGCAAGCTAACGAGATTTACATACATCTTTAAAACAAGACTAAAAAGCTACTTTCGAGCGACGCAAGGACAAAGTATGGATCCCCCTCAGAGTGTGTGGGTACACGCAGAAAGCCCTCACCACGTGGATGAAGGCTTTTGCTATAATCGTTTATCAGTGAGCCTTTGAGAAACTCACAATAAGTTAAAACCTTTAGGGAGCAGGATCTGGATCTGGATCTGGTTCTGGTTCTGGTTCGATGACCGGCACGGCAGTCGTGAACACAAAGGGATTATTTATAAGAGAGTAAGAAACTGTACCATTCTTGCCATCAATGATAAGATTTCTGTCGCCGTAATCAGGGCCAACTCCCATGCTGAAACTCCCTGATACAAACTTTCCTCTGTATATCATAGCGACTCCATCTGTCGTAACGCTATCGAACCTCATCGCCATATTGCTGAATGTGTAAGGACGATCATGCGCATCTTCAATTTCTGCCCCATCATCGTCTACAGGACGCAATGACACGAAAAACGTGAATCCGCTCAGTACCGAGCCAACCGAGCTAGGCTTCGTCCAGCTTGTAACTGCACGGCGATTCTCATCGGCTCTGATTTCGTCAGCTGTAGGGGGTGGGTCATCCTGTAGTATAGGCAAACCTTCAATTGTAACAGTCCCGCCATCTGGATCACCTTCAAAGGTGAAGGTTATATGCGTAGGTCCTGAGTCAAAATATGTTTCAGGGTAGATCGATGTACCATCAGACCCATCGCCGAAAAGAAGCACCGTATCTGCGGCGACCCCCTCTGGCATGAAGGTAGTGGGCCAATCAATGTCATCAAACGGGCTCTCGACCGTCTCATCAGAACTGCCGCTCGTGCATGCAGCTATACCGATGACAGCTGCCGATAAAAACACATGCGTGAATAAACGTGAAATTTTCATATGTAAATATCTATTAGTTAAACTCCAGATGCCGTGACTCTGTAAGACTTACCAACATGCGAAGTGTTCACGATAACTTCTTCTGTACCTGCTGTGGTAGTAATAGTCTGATAGCCACCCGCAAGTATATCACAAGTAGCGGTATGGAAGTTAAAGGTAAACGACAAGCTTGTGAACTTAGTAGCACCGCCCATCCCGAGCCCTGCAATCAGATCCTCGTTGTCTATATAACTAGTATCTAAAAGAGTAACATCCAAGTAAGCACCACTTGGAGCGTCGGGGTCACCTATCACTTCGTAATCATAAGTGACGGGTATCACCGCATCTCCTATATAGAGCTGACCAGAAGTGACCACCCCGCCTTGTGTCCCCTGACTGGGGACATAAACGCCCGATGGTGCAAGTCGAATATCCGTAGGTCCGTAGACGATGAAATTCACACTTCCACTTTCAAAATCGCTTTCTGAAACAGTAGTCCCCATCGTTTCAGATGAGTTCGCCGATCCGCAAGAAGTGAGCTGCGACACAGATACAAGCGACAGCAAAGCGATGAGAGTTAGTCTTGAAATTAGTTTCATTGTAATTTAATAATTATTTTAAAGGTTGCGTTTAATAAGATAAGAACCCTGCAGGAAATCACTTTCTAACCAGTTTTCAACTTCTACACCCTTGCTCTCTACACCATCAGGGCGAGTCCACGTGGCAAGCTCAGCTGACAAGGGGGCGACTGCCGTCAGAGCAGCTACTTGGCTCGACCCACCGGGGTTCAAGTAAAAGACACGGATAAGGAATCCTGAGTTTGCAGGCAGCTCGTATGTCTCAGTGTCGACTGCTCCATCAAAGGTCAGTCCTAATCTCTCGAAGAAATCCAAGGCTGGCTGACCTAAGTCTGTGAATATCAGCGATATCTCACCTATAGCATCCCCTACGGGATTATCATTGTCTAGGTCGAAGAAATCTCCCTGTAGATCATAAGCAAGTGTCACATTCACAGAGATTCCATCGACACTCATAATGCCTGGTGTAGCACCACCAGTACCTGATCCAGATGGCGTTATTTTCACAACTTTCCCAGTTTCTGTCACAAACTCGAAGCTATAACGTGCTGCGTAGAACTCTACTTCTGTCACGATCATGGGCGATGCGCCTAGGGCGCCTTCTTGCGTGCTCTGGCTATCGTCTCCGCTACTACATGATGTGAATAGTGCGAGACAAGAGACTGCTCCGAGAGCCACCAGCGATGTTAAATATTTCATAATGTTGCAATACTCTGGTCTTACAGCTGATTAATGAACATTCTCAAACCTTCTGAGATCGAGGTCTGTGGCTGATCGATACCTGTGATGATATCGCCTACACCTGGGGCATCGGGGTCAATGGATATAGGCTGTATCGCTCTGGAGGTAATCGTCACGGTATTAGATAGATAATTCACAGCAATCGACGCGTCCATGAATTCGCCATCTTCGGGTGAGCCTAGAGCCTTTAAAAAATTCGCATTCGCCACATGATCTGTACCATCAAGCGTGATGTCAATCGTAGCGGTGACTATTCCCGTGGTAGCGGGGTCACCCTTTGTCGTATAGCTGAGGAACACAGGTATCGACTCAGCATTCACCTCCACGACACCTTCTACGCCCACGACTCTCGACGCAGTTTCATCGACGCGCTCTGTCGCAGCGACTGGGCGTAGAGTGAAAGCTGTCGTTCCTAAGAATGTAAAGGAGTTCGCGCCTGACGCAAAGCTGTATGCAGTCAATCCATTACCAACAACTTCTTCCGCCTCACCACCCGAGGAGCACGAGCTCATGCTCATGGTCGTCCCGAGCACGAGCGCACTTATCCCAATTAGCTGAAATACTGATTTCATAATAAAATATTATCTAAAAGCTTGTTGTTATTATTAGTGTGAGGATATTCTGATCGCATAGCGCTTACCATATATCTGCTCCTGATAGTCTGTATTCTGACCACCGCTATCCTCACCAGGTTGCACGACGAGTCCCGCCGAGCCACTCGCACTGATATCGACTATCTGAGTTTGGAAGTCGAAGGTAAAAATCAGCCCAGAAAGCACATTACCTACGCCTATTTCCCTCAGCCCCAGTGCCTGTATGATCGCGGCATCATTCTGTCCTGTCGTTGACGAAAAGGTCACCTCCATGCGCGCAGCGATGGGTGGCTTGCTAATATCAGTCGTCTGATGGTAGGTGATATATCGGCAGCTCACCTGCACTGGATCAGAGGACGTACCGACTCCCGTCGTCATGAGTGTAGCGAATACGTCTACACTATTCGTGATTTGATCAGACGGTGTCATTAAGATCTCCGGCTGGATGAGGATAGAGCCTGCCGATAATATCTCAAAACTCCTATTCAGACTGGCGAACTCATCCACCGTCATCACGCCTGGATAGCTCTGCGTTTCTTCATCCGTAGCACCTGAACTACAGGAGGTCTGTGTGGCTAGTGGAGTCATCAGTGCTAGCGCGCTGAGCGCGAGCTTACAAATTGTTCTTGAATTAATCATATAGTATAGTTGTTGTAAATTAATCTACAGGAATGGGATTAATGGCGATCACTTTGAACTCGGTCTGGAGCATATCCAGAAGCACCCACGCGCCAAGCACTCCATCAGCTGTGGGCAGCCCTTCGAAAGTAGTCCAGCTCGCGCGCACTGCATTAAAGCTCTCATCTGGGCGGGCAAATACCTGTGTCTGCACAGAGGTATATGGTGTGAAGCCAAATATAAAAGTGATACTTGCGCCAGCTGCAAGCTCGTTCGTTTCTCCCTCACCAGCGGGCAGCACGCGAACACCCAGTGCTGCAAGCACGGACAGCATAGACTGCGCAGAAGGCTCTTGAAACGTTACCTCAAGCGTCGCGGTAGAGGGGAAACCATCCACAGTCTCTTCAGGCATATAGACAAAGTTCACTGGCGTACTCGCGCCACCGACACGCATCACGCCAGCAGTACCACCTATTACAGGTATAAGCTCAATATCTGGTCCATACGTGGAGCGTAGATTAAATTTGTACTCACCCGACTCGAACTGGGTAGTATTCAGCGTCCATACTCCGACGTTCACCACTCCCTCGTCTCCAGACGAAGAATCACAGCTAGTCTGCATAGCCGTAATGGCGGCAAGCGAGAGAGCGAGACAGGAGCTTGCACAAAATTGTTTAAATAGTTTCATGGCTGTTGTCAATATACGAAACATACACAAGGCAACCAAATCAGTCAAGAAAAAAATCGTATTTTAAACAATGCTACGTAAAAAAAGATTTTTTCTTGACAAGTCGAAGAAAAGAGGCTAAAAAATAGACATAATTCTCTTGTCATGAAAGTAATTCTGAAACTCAATTACTCTATCATTCTAAGCATGAGAGCATTTATCTAACAGCCCCTGCCACTTTACTATCTCAATCAAGTCACTCAAATGTTCAAAAAACTATTCACGTTCTCCCATTTGCTCCTGCTTAGCTGCGCGACACTCGGTATGGGCTCTCTTACATCCTGCAGTTCTGGCGCAAGCAGTGAAGACGAGTCACAGTTCTCAGGGTACATGAGTCTCGCAGACTTCGCTTCAGCTCGTAGCAGCTTCTTCATCCGCAATGCATACTTCCGATTCTTCTTCGTGCGTTCCAACGGTGACGGCACGATAGCAGACGCATCCACGAGCAACGAGGTCGTAGTGACCGGTGTAATAGATGTCGACGGTGAGCTCTTCCCTGCGACCATGGTGTACACGACAAATGAACTTTCCACGCCCGATGGTCTCCCTACTACAGGTAAGTTATCTATCAGCTTGACTGATCCAGCAGACGCGAGCGACAGCGACTTGCTTGAGGCCGTATTCCGTGATGTAGGAGCAGGAGCAGATACAGTACAACTCGCTACTAAACCCGTCACTTTTACCTTTGACTTCGATCAGGGACTAGGCACACTGGAGTGCGTCGTATCCACGACTTTCCTATACCTAGGTGATGATGGTAACTGGTACAACGGCACGGACACGTCGGAAGAATCACAGATTATCTCTGTAGGCGTACTGCCAGTTGATGTAAACCCTAATTAATACATCACTGAACTAAGATTTCTCAAGCTGGTACACCGCGTGTGTACCTGCTATTTTCTTCGTCAACATCCGCGTGCATCTACGACTAAGAATTTCCTAAGAATTGACTTAACTGCGCGAATAGGTTACACTATTCGCGCTTTTTTAGCATGATTTTATGACAGCACAGGATTACCAAGTAGCCGATATGTCCCTCGCCGAGTGGGGACGCAAAGAAATTCAAGTCTCCGAATACGAAATGCCTGGTCTCATGGCTTGCCGTGAGAAGTACGGTGACGCGAAGCCACTCGCGGGCGTGCGCATCATGGGCTCACTGCATATGACGATTCAGACGGCTATTCTCATCGAGACGCTCGTCGATCTCGGTGCGGATGTGCGCTGGGCTAGTTGCAATATTTTCTCCACTCAGGATCACGCGGCCGCTGCTATAGCTGCCGCTGGTGTGCCTGTCTTCGCGTGGAAGGGTGAGACGCTGGAAGAATACTGGGACTGCACCTGGAAGGCACTCAGCCACAGCGATGGTCTTGGACCTCAGCTCATCGTCGATGACGGTGGTGACGCCACCCTGCTGCTCCACAAGGGCTATGAGATGGAAAATGGCGACACATGGGTCGATAGCCCCTCTGACAGCGAAGAAGAGGCTATCATTAAGGCTCTGCTCAAGCGCATAGGCAGCGAGCAGCCCGGTATCTTCCACCGCTGGATTCCTGAGCTCAAGGGTGTATCCGAAGAGACGACGACAGGCGTACACCGCCTCTACCAGATGGAGCGTGAGGGTAAGCTGCTCATCCCTGCTATCAATGTGAATGACTCGGTGACGAAGAGCAAGTTTGACAACCTTTACGGCTGCCGCGAGAGTCTCACGGACGGTATCAAGCGCGCGACAGATGTCATGCTCGCGGGCAAGGTCGCCGTCGTCTGCGGCTACGGCGATGTGGGCAAGGGCTGCGCTCAGGCCATGCGTGGTCAGGGTGCGCAGGTCATCGTCACCGAGATCGACCCCATCTGCGCGCTACAGGCAGCCATGGAAGGCTACCGCGTCTTGACAGTAGAAGACGCGCTCCCCATGGCAGATCTCTACGTCACGACGACAGGTAACCGCGACATCATCACGCTGGAGCACATGCAGGGCATGAAGGATCAGGCCATCGTCTGTAACATCGGTCACTTCGACAATGAGATTCAGGTAAGCCGCCTCCAGTCACTCGACGGCATCGAGCGCACAAACATCAAGCCGCAGGTGGACAAGTACAGCTTCCCCGATGGGCACAGCATCTACCTGCTCGCCGAAGGTCGCCTCGTAAACCTAGGCTGCGCGACAGGGCATGCGTCCTTCGTCATGAGTAACAGCTTTACAAACCAAGTACTCGCGCAGATCGCCCTCTGGGAGCAGCGCGAGACTCCGACACCGCGCGTCGAAGTGCTGCCTAAGCATCTCGATGAAGAAGTCGCACGCCTCCACCTCCAGAAGCTCGGTGTGAAGCTCACTGTCCTCAAGCAGGATCAGGCCGATTACATCGGTGTCGCCGTAGAAGGACCTTACAAGCCCGATACCTACCGATACTAAATCTACAAGCCCCATGCCAGAGACGAATCAAAGCGAACTAGAGCAGGAGCTCGACTGGCTCTACGGCACGCAGCTCTTTGGCATGAAGCTAGGGCTCGATGGCATCACGCGCCTCCTGCACGCCTGTGGTGTCGCGACACTACCGACAGGGATGCGCGTCATCCATGTCGCGGGCACGAATGGGAAGGGATCTACCTGCGCGACCATCGAGCGCATCGCGCGCGCGGCTGGCTACCGTACAGGGCTCTTCACCTCCCCGCACCTGCTGCGCTTTCACGAGCGTGTCAGGGTGCAGGGTGAGATGATAGAGGACGCCTCCCTGCTACGCCACATACGCTTCCTGCGTGAGCTCATCGCGGGCTGGGACTATGCGCCTACCTTCTTTGAGCTCGTGTTCGCGCTTGCGATGATTCACTTTTGTGAGCAATCTTGCGAACTTCTCATCCTAGAGACAGGCATGGGCGGACGACTGGATGCGACAAATGCGATCGCAAAAGATGTGGCCGTCATCACCCCCATAGGGCTCGACCACACCCAGTATCTCGGAGAGACGCTTGCGGCCATCGCTAGCGAAAAGGCGGGGATTATCTCTCAGGGCATCTCTGTGATCTCAGCCCTACAAGAAGCGGATGCGGACGCGGTGCTACGCCACCGCTGCGAGGAAATGAATGCCACACTCTGCACGCCCCCCCCTGCCCTACCATCGGCATGGAAACTTAGTCTCTCAGGTCAGCATCAGCGAGAGAACAGCGCGCTAGCTCTAGCGGCTCTACGCGCACTACCCGACTGGGAAGGAAGACTACGCGGCGATGCGATAGCAGCGGCTCTGCTCGACGTGAACTGGGCGGGACGCTTCGAGCGCGTCGCGCTGGAGGGAGGCCGCCCTCTCATCCTAGATGGCGCGCATAATCCCCATGCGATGCGCGCCCTCGTCGAGAGCTGGAAAGAAAGCTATAACACCCCTACCCCCTGCTTCTTCGCCTGCTCAGCCGATAAGGAGCTGGAGGAAGTCATCGACCTCCTAGACGAGATCGTCGCAGAATGGCATCTTCCACCAGTGAACTCGCCGCGCGTCATGAATCATGAAGAACTCGCTGCGCTCATCGCCACACGCAGCGAGAAGCCTATACAGCTGCATGCGAGTCTCGCAGCTGGGCTAGAGTCCATGAATTCTGCGGACTCCGCGGGTACTGCATCGCTGGTATGTGGCTCATTCTTCCTCCTAGGCGAGCTGATGGCTCTCCTCAAGGGAAGCGCCTACAGGCAAACAGCGCAATGAGGCTTTTCTTATTCCTTCAGAGCTGTAGATTCTCGACAAAATGCTACTCAAGGTGGAGCTAATGTGAGAATCTTTTCGGCATTGTGCGAGCTCACTTCGCTGATGGGCGAAGGATGATAGACACAGGGCAGTGATCACTGCCCATCACCTCAGGATGGATGCGTGCCTCCTCGATGCGGGGGCTCAGGCAGCCAGAGACTCCGAAGTAGTCAATACGCCAGCCTACATTGCGCGCGCGCGCGCCACCACGGTAGCTCCACCAGCTGTAAGCGCCAGCCTCATCGGGGTGCAGTAAGCGAAAACTATCGACGAAGCCACTTTCCAGTAGTTTCGTGAAGCCCGCGCGCTCCTCGTCGGAGAAGCCCGCACTGAAATGATTCGCATCGGGGCGTGCGAGATCGATCTCCTCGTGAGCCACATTCAGATCACCGCAGAAGATGACGGGCTTTGTCTCATTGAGCTTGACGAGATACTGACGAAACGCCTCATCCCAGACCTGACGGTAAGGGAGACGCAGCAGCTCATTCTTCGAATTAGGCGTGTAGCAGTTCACGAGATAAAAATCTTCAAACTCCATCGTCGCGACGCGACCCTCGTCATCATGCTCCTCGATACCGATGCCAGTGCTGGTGGACAGTGGCTCGACGCGTGAGAGGATGAGCACGCCAGAGTAGCCAGCACGCTGAGCGGGATTCCATACCGCATGTGGCCAGGCATTAATCCACTCGCTATCCACCTGAGTCGGGCGTGCCTTTATCTCCTGAAGACAGAGCACATCGGGGGCGAGTGCATCCATGTCTTCGACTATTGTTTTACCGAGCACGGCTCGGAGGCCATTCACATTCCAGCTGATGAGTTTCATGGAGGAATGCTAGCGATTTTTAGAGCAGTTGTAAATAAAAAAAGACACGCGTCGGCATAAAATGCGAGTCTCTCCCGACTTCGCTATAGGCAAATTGACTGTAGTAAAAACACTGCTCCTGCTGCGCGACGTGGACTA
>CAYJJD010000057.1:0-19129 GCA_964370425.1 uncultured Akkermansia sp.
ATAATTAAATCAATCATGCGCCTCTAGGGTGGCTTACAGACTAATTTTGCAAGGTACCCTTAATTGGCTAATTAATAAATTAAACACTTCCCAGCGATTCAGGGAAAAGCATCGAGCTTCCCTTCTGGGGAACAGTGGCGAAGTCACTGCCAATTTGCAGCAATCCCTGCTGAATAGCGCAATTTGGCAACCATGATTGGAGATCTTCGCGTTCACCTGCCAGCGCACGCGCTAGAGTGGCTATCTTGCTGGCTACCTGCGATTCGCGCTGCTTCTTGTACAGAGACCATGCCATGTCAGAATCGTCAAAAACCAGCAGACTATTCACAAGAAAAGCCTTCATGCGCTGCTGCCCCACGAGAGCTACTGCGCGCGCGAGCCTTTTAGAGGGAAGCGAGCTGTGATACTTCCAGTAATGATGATCGAGACTGCTGCTGAAGCGAAGGAGTTCCTCGACATTCTGAGCCGAGAGTAACGCTGCCCACTCGTCCCAGCAGCTCGCAGTGCAGGCCAGAGCCGCAACACGTCGATGAGGATGATTCACAGGGCGAGAGCTCCCCATATGCCAGTGGATACGATGCCTGCCCTGTAGCTCCCATCCTTCACGCAGTGACCACCATGCATCCCATACATGGCGATGGTAATGGCGTACCTCCTCATCACAGGACTCAGGAAGAATGGGACTGAGAAAGCCAGCTATGCCGAAGAGTAGAGCCTCGGCATTCCCTTCTTTCAGAAGTTTCAGTGGTGCTCGCTGGGCAAGCACGCGCATGGCGTAGCGATTTTGATAATAGCCTAATGCCTCAGCCCAAGACTCATACCAGCACTGGTCAGAACCGAGCGCCGCCGAGCGCTGCTGGAAGCGAAGTCTCTTGCAGAGTAATCGGTGCGCTGCTGCACTGAGTATGACTGATTGCAGCTGCGCCGCTGGTAGATCTCGCAGGGGCTGACGGCACAGGGCGAGAAGCTCGGGATCGAGCCGAGGCGGGATCTGAAGAATACTCTTCCATAGTGATTCATCCAGCGCGAGATAGGGCACATGTCGCTGATTGCTCGTGCGCGTGAAGAAACTCTGCGGGGCGGGTAGGAGACCGACGTGGAGGATGACATCATTATACTGCTCATCTTCACCATAACCGAGCGACTCCCAGTCTTCAGCCTGAGTGGTGAACATCACAGGTCCACTGCACCACTGACCTTCTATTTCAAGCTGCACACGCTGCATGTCATACTGACCATCGCGTGCCCATGAGCCGAAGTCGAGGATTTTTAATACCCCATGATGGGCGGTCGTCCCTGTATCACCGAGTAAGCCCAGTGCCCAGGCTGACTGGAGCTCCTGTAAACGCTCAGGTGGGAGCTGAAAATCTCTATCGTAAGCATCCTCGCAGGCCGCAAGCTGCTGTGTCTCTGCTAAGACCCTGCGATAGGAAAGAGCAACTTGCTGGACATCTGGAGTCATGTAGGGTCTTCTTCGCGACGCTTGAGATCGTCCTCGAGGCTTTCGCAGACATAGCCAAAGCTCTCTTCATTCTTCTCATTGAGACCACGCAGGGTGGTGTGCGCTTCCAAGACATGCTTCGTACGCTCGATCTCGGAGAGAGACTTCGCACTGTTATTATCACCCTCTTGAGATTCGTCATTTTCGATAAGCCCGCGAATGGTGTCTAGATGGGCGAGCCAAGGCGCATCTGGTGGATCTATACTCAGGAGCGCATCCAAGCCGAGATTCAGCATCGCACTTCTTGTACGATCCGTAGGTGAGGCGATTTCTACGCTACCACCAGCCCCCATACACTGACGAGCTATCCCTGCGAGCGTCCCCATGAAGGTCGAGTCGACACCTGGGCAGAGCTCTAGATCCACCACGATATGGGTACCCCCATCTGCGATGTAGCGATCTGCTATAGACTTAATGCTAGGGCTATTAAGAAAGCTTCCGCGGCTATTACAGCGAATCCAGAGGGTGTCTTCTATAAGACGGTAATGTAGAGATGTGTCTGCGGTCATAATTCTTAGATTGAGTTTAATATCTTAGACCGCTTTCGGCAAGAAAAAACCCCACATGGCGAGAAAAAAATCAGAGCCACATGGTGAAGGCAAACTTATATAACTATATATCAACAGCTATTAAGTATGCGCAATCTGTCATCTGACAGCAGGCGGAGAATGCGGCGTCGTGGGAGCAGGTAAATCAGGTATGACAGTCGGGACGAATGACGTCTTACTCCTCCTATACTCCTGCACGTGCTCCTCCCACTCTTTTTCCTCCTTGGAAAGACGGCGTTTATACGTACGAGGTAGTGTGACAGAAAGAACGCAGGCGTTCGTAAGGAAAAAGATCATCAAGCACAGCGCGACTACATCCGCGTTCGTATGAAGATAATACGCCCATGAAGCATGCGAGCTCAGAACAGAAAACAGCCAAGTAAAGAGGAAAGAAACACTATGCCATCCGATGAAGTTGGCGACGAGGATGATAGCAAGAAGACGCCATGCCTTCACCTTCATCAGGGTGAGTAGGAGAAGACAGGGGTAGACGATGAAGACACTCTCGTACTCCCAGAGCTTTTCTCCGAGACTGTCGAGTCCATAGTGAGGGATCAGACTGGGAGGGAAGTAGAAGCCTATCATATCCGATGCAGCACATAGGTAGAATAAGAGAGAATAGAAAAAGAATACGGTGAGAAAGTTCCAGCTCATCCAGTCCTTTTTTTTCAAGCTAGGAAGCGCGAGAAAGAAGGATAGCGCGATGATATAGGGGGAATCTAGCAGATGGTGACGCAGCTGATAGGAAGTAAAGCACTCCCAGAGTTCGTACAGATCCTGCTTCGGGCTACCCATCGCGATAGCTTCAATGAGCCAAATGATGAGAAAGAATAGGACGAAATTAGTAATAAAGCTCTTCACGAATGAGGGAGGGGGGGGGGATTTCCGTCATACTGTACGACTTCTCCCACTAAAGTCAAGATGAAAGAATCACCTCGATGAGGCGCGCTCGATACGAAGGTCGTGATCGATGGCAAGGCCGACATCTTCAAGTATCTCCTCAGAGGTATTTTGCGAAGAGCCCTCTTGACTTTTAGCTAGAGCAATGTTAGATTCTAAAAACATGAAATCCACCTCTTTATTATTAGCTGTGCTGCTCATTCCCAGCTTGTTCGCTAAGGAAACCGCCGTTCAGATCGTAGACGGGCTTGTAACGCACGAGGTCTACAGTGTACAATTAGAGGCTAATGATAAGACACCTCGGAATATCATCATCCTCGTAGGTGATGGCATGGGAGCAGAGCACATGGGGGCTGCGTGGATGGCGAATAAAGGAGCTCTGAACATGACACAGCTCCCTGTGGCAGCGCATGTGAATACGACAAATAGTGAGGGGCAAATCACGGATTCTGCCGCTGCGTCTACTGCCTTCGCTGCGGGCGAGAAAACGCGCAATGGTCGCATCGGCATGAATGCTCAAGGTGATAAGCTCTGCTCCATCGCCACACATGCCCGCAAGCAGGGTATGAAAACAGGACTCGTCGTCACGAAGCCTATCACCGATGCCACGCCTGCGGGCTATTACGCCAGCGTACTCAAGCGCGGAGACACGAAGAGCATCGCCTCCCAGCTCCTTAACGCGGAGATGAGCGTACTCGTAGGAAGTGGACGCAGGGATTTTACTTCCGACCAGCTCGCTGAGCTCAGGGATAAAACTCCTGTGCTCCGATGGCTCGCAGACGGGAATGCCCCCTATGCGACGCGGCGAGGTCCTGTGCTAGAAGAGAGTACGAGCTTAGCCTTGGACTATCTCGGGAAGAATAGTCCCGAGGGATTTCTCCTCATGGTGGAAGGCTCACACATAGACCTCGCTGGTCATGCGAATGACGGAAAGCTGAGCGTGGAAGAGACCCTTGATTTCGACCGCACGGTGGGTGTGGCGATGAGCTGGGCTGCACGTCATCCAGAGACGCTGGTTCTCGTGTTTGCGGATCACAGCACGGGCGGACTCTCCTTGGTGGGAGGATCGACTCAGACAGGCACGGCACGCGTGCGCTTCTCGACAGGAAATCATAACGGCGTGTTCATCCCCCTCATGGCAGGTGGAGCAGGCAGCCTCCACTTCACAGGGATGATGGAGAATACCTGCATTTATTCGCGCATCTTGAAGCTTATCACTACTCGTTAGACGGGCTTGCTTTAGTAGGCTTTTGATAGGCAGGGAAAAACATTTCTTGACTAAGATGCCCAGACATGATAGACTTTTGTTCACGCCTTTGATGACCGCTATCGACTTGACTCATTGATCAAGAAACTTGTCGCGAAGAAGGAAGCATCCCCCCAGTTATATTCCTATGCCTTTTCTACAGCTCACGAAAACAGGTAACTCTAAATATCTATGGTTCATAGAGCTAGCTATCATACTCACCCTCGGATTTCTCGCGTCTAGCCATGCGAAGGTGGCGGAAGACTCCATTTTAGAAATGGCGGAGATAGCAGTCTTGCTCGTTTGCTTAATCGTGTCGCTGCGTCGCTATTTTAACACAGATATTCAGCTAGACATGAGGCAGCTGTATCTCTGCATTGGCTTCTTTGTTCTCTTTGTCATCTGCCGTGAGTTTAGCTGGGGACGCGTTTTTTACTACGATGAGGCCTACCCCATCACGAGCGAGGAAAAGAAGGCGATCAAGCGTCTCCCGCACATCTTCGCGCTACGCACAGGTATGCCACTACTAGCGGTCTACTTCATCTACTACGGCATACGCAGGAAGCTCTATCGAAGTGTCTTTAAGCTTAACTTTAATATCATCGACATTCTTATTTTAGCCATAGGCCTCACAGGTGCTATCTACTGCGAAGCCGTGCTGCGCGACGAGGTTTTAGAAGAGCTCTTCGAGTTGCTTTTCTACATGGGCGTGTTTAATCTCGCTATGAGTAGGAGTGTAGACTCGCTGAAAAGGGAAGATCTAGCTGCAACGCAGTGATGAGCCCAGTCTCTTAGACTTAGCTCCTGTCGGCTTGACTCACCCATGACAATGTGGTAGTGTAGAGCATCATCACATCATTATGCATAAGATTTTACTAGGCACATTGGCTCTCAGTCTCGCACCGCTCGCGCACGCAGACATCCCCCGCATCTATCCCACTCCTCAGAAGAATCTGCTTGAGGATAAGCTCACGACCATAGAAGAGGTAAAGGTCGTCATCTTAACCCAGCAAGATCTGAAAAAGTATAAACCATCTCGTGCATGGACTGCCATCCCTACGAAAGAAGGAGCTTATGGCATCATCATCAAGCCGGGGAAACTCTTCGTCCTCGCCTATGATGAGGCAGGGGCATTCTACGCGCGCCAGACCATCATCCAGCTGCTCAGCGAGACAAAGGGAGCTCGCTACCTCTACGCCCAGAGAGACCCTGTCGAGGGACAGAGCATAGAACAGCTCGTGAAGGGGAGTCAGCTCCCCCTCGGTGACATCTACGACTGGCCAGACCTCCCATTCCGTGGCTCGATCGAGGGCTACTACGGCAAACCATGGAGCCATGATAACCGTAAGGCACAGTTCGAATTCTACGGACGCAATAAGCTGAATACTTACATCTGGGCACCGAAGGACGACCCCTATCACCATGGCGTGAAGAGCTACGAGCTCTACCCTGAGAAGGAAGCCGCAGAAATCCGAGAGCTCTGCGATGTCGCGCGTAAGAATCACGTGAAGTTCATCTGGATGGTACATCCCGCGAATACCATTCAATGGGCGAATAATGGCGGACAGCCAGACCTCGATCGCCTCGTTACGAAGCTAGAAGCCATGTACGAGCTCGGCGTACGCGACTTCGCCGTCTCCGTCGATGACTCGAATGGTGATATCGGTAAGGCGGAGAACCAAGTCACACTCTGCAACTACATCAAGACCCACTTCATCGACAAGAAGAGCGATGTCGGTCCCCTCGTCATGTGCCCCACAGGCTACAACAAGGCATGGGCGAATCCCACCTACCTCAAGACACTGGGTGATGGACTGCACAAGGACATCCTCGTCATGTGGACAGGAGATAATGTCTGCGCCGACATCACCGTGCAGGGGCAGGAGTGGATTCAGAAAACCCTCGGTCGCCCCACCTTCATCTGGTGGAACTGGCCCGTACACGACTACTGCCCAGCCCACCTCGCCCTCGGGCGTACCTACGGTCTGGAGCAAGACCCAAAGATGCGCGAGCTTATGACAGGCTTTAGCTCGAATCCGATGGCACTCGCAGAAGCGAGCAAGACAGGCTTGTTCGGTGTCGGAGACTACAGCTGGAACATCATGGGCTTCCAGTCCGATAAGAACTGGAAGGACGGCATGAAGCGACTCTATCCCCGCAGCCACGCAGCACTCCAAACCTTCGCAAATCACAACTCTGACCTCGGGAATAACTATCACCGCTACAGACGCGAAGAGTCCGTCGCCTTCGCCCCTACGGCCGAGAAGCTCACAAAGTCTTTAAAAGAAAACCAGCTAGATAAGAAGGCACTCGCCGCCGCGAGAAAGGAGTTCAGGGCACTGAAGGCGGCGACAGAGGTCATCGCGACAGCTCCCGATACAAAACTCCTCGCCGAGGAAATCACCCCATGGATAGCCCTCTCGGCCGAGCTAGGCGACGTCGGTGAAGCCGCATGTCGTGCCGTCGCGCAGCCCACGCTCACCCACTTCTCCGTCCTGCAGCAGCACTGGGATTCCTTTAACGAAGGAGCACCAAACCGCACGCAGCACAAACCGCTCGTCTCGGGCTGGACCGTCATGCGCCCGCTCATCTTCGCCTTGGCCGACTACAGCCAAGACCGCATCTTTGAAAACCAGTTCCAGCAGAAGCGCAAGGACGCGAGTACAGCCACGGTAAAGCCCACGGGCAAGGATCTCTCCCAGCCCCACGTGCGCTCTAATGTCGCGGATCTGGAGAAGCTCAGCGTCAGCCGACAGGAGAACAAGTTCTTCGGCATAGACAAGGTGCTCGAAGTCAAGACACTCGCTCCGAAGCAGTATATCGAGATGGTCTTCCCTGTGCCCGTAGACGCGAGCTGGATGGAGATCAATCTTGAGAATGGCAGCCTCGCCCAGTGGGCGAATGTCGAGCTCACCCTCGCGGACGGCAGCGTGGTGAAGCCACAGTTCGGCATGCAGGGCAGCGTCATGACGGCGAAGGGTGGACAGCTTCCGAAGCAGCGTATCAGCAAGATGAGACTCACGAATGCGGGTAACAAGACGGAGGAGATCAAGCTGAATATGTTCAAGCTCGACTGCGCGCCACTCGACTCACGCTTCGACAAGAGCTCCCTCTTCGACCGCGATCTGCTCAGCTACTACAGCGCGAGCGCAGGCCTGAACACCACACTGGACATCCCCGCGGGGACGAAGCAGATCATCGTCGTCAGTGAGAACGCCTCCATCACGAAGATGAAGAAGAACGCCACAGGCGGCAGCATCAAGCTAGCTCCAGGCACGACGAGCTTTAAGCTCGAATGCAGCCCCTCCCCCGATGCTCGCATCTACGAGATCATCTTCAAAAAATAATACTCACCCTGACGCACTGTGCGAAATGGGCACCTTGCGAAATTAGCAGCTTCGGATTTTGCATGCTGTTTCGCTTATTTTTGAAATCGACATTCTACTCGGACTAATTTCGCAAGGTGCCCGAAATGAGTAGCCTCAAGCTTTGGATGGCAGCTTGAGGGGGCCTTAAGGCTAGAAGATGCCAGATTTAAAGCCTCACACTCATATCGAAGCTCATCACGATTAGAGCTCTCTGTTTTCTATCTGTTTTGACGGCTGAGATTACTAACATGAATTTTATGCTTGCAATCGCACTTCGAATCAGCTAAACTTCAATTTCGTTAGATAATTTGAATCAACAGATAAGGGCATCTTGCGAAATTAGCAGCTTCGGATTTTGCGTGCAGTTTGGATGATAATTTACGGCGTTTGGGCGCGCATAGCGAGCTATGTAAGCCCAAAAAGCTGTAAATTCTCGCCAAAATGCGGCAAAAGGCGTGCTGCTTCGCTCATTTTCGAGATCTACATTTTACTCGGACTAATTTCGCAAGGTGCCCATAACTACTAATCAATAACCTCAGTTGCTAGAAAATTAGAAAATCCGCCCGCATCCTCTAAAATCACCTCCTATTACAGACCCACCCTCCATGAAATTAAACCTTCCCTTAGCCCTTAGAAATGCCCTTATCTCGGCAACTTTACTTAGCTCTGCGAGCACGATCTACGCAGGCGATATGAATGGCCAGCTGGGCTACCAGCTATACCGCGACTTAGCGGAAAATCTCAACGGCTTTAGCCCCGGAGCTACTAATGTGAAGGTTTATGATATTGACGGCAATTATGTGGGGAACATTCCCATTATGCCCGATTTCAGTGCCTTTTCTGGTCCTAGCTCGCAGTACTCTCTTGCTGGTGGGCAGAGCTGGTTGGCGGATTGCTGGCATAACGGCTACAAAGATAGTTACACCTTTTCGAAAATTCAAGGGACTGGTGGCACACCCGTAGCGGAGTATTACGAAGCTGTAAAGCGTGTCACTCCTGTCGATCAAGATACGTATATTCATAACTATGATATCTCCATCGCACGATCCAATAAGGTGGTGACGGATGCTATTCACTGGGAGCTAGCCACAGATGATAAATATATTAAAGATCTTGCGACTTTGAGCGAGGCTCAGGTGTGGCGTCTTGGTTCTGGCACGCAAATTGTTTATGAACCAGGTAATAATGATGGGGAATGGCAAGTTGGTGCCTACGCCACTGTCACGGCAGGAACGGTACTCATCGACCAAGTTACTAGTTACACAGCGGAAGCAATCAATGGTCGCGGTGAATCTACCTTAGTTGAATACACGAGAAAACATATGGGCAATTTGGCGGACGGTAACGAGACGAATAACTTTATACCTATATCCACGAACTCTGGAGACAGTGGCTCACCTACGATTGTTTATAACGAGGATACAAATAGCTGGCAGCTCACCTCGCTGCTCTTTGGCGTGGTGGTGGGTGAACCATGGACGGGTGAACGTCCCTATGGTCACTACTCTGATGACTTCTTCAACTATGTCATCGATAGCTCTGCCCATTTTTTCGACACGTCTAAAAGTGCCTGGACCTTCGGGGCTGCGGATGAAAATGGTCTCGTTAACATTGACAATGGTACTAGCACTGTTCGCGCGCTCAAGCAGGGCGAGCGTGGCGCGACGAGCACAGTAGGCACTGCCGCCTCGGATGCGGAAATGTGGCTCGCACTTGACTGGGTGTTCGCGGCGGATCAGGCGACCACGCTTAGCTTTGATGGTAATTTAGATACTGGTGCTGGCAGCATGCAGTTCCGTAGAGGGACTACTGGAGGGGCTACCTATACCCTTGCGGCGAAAGATAGCAGTGTGAATATCAACACGGCTGGCTATATCGTGGAAGAGGGAGTTACTGTGAAATCCTCGCTCACTGGCAAGGCGGGAGATGAGTGGCGCATCGTGGGCGAGAACGCTCGCATGGAAGGCACTGGGGATGAGGATCTCAAGTATGCAATCTATGGTGGTGTCTTTGAAATCACGGGCTCTGGTGATAACTACGCCCACTTGAATCTAGGTGTCGGTATCACCGTCCTTCTTAACCGCGAAGGTGACGCACAAGCAGCGCAGGATGTGCAGATCAATACAGGAGCTACAGTGATACTGGGCTCTTCCACGCAGATCGGAGGCAATCTCGAGTTTGGCAACATGGGGGGGATACTCGACCTGAATGGTCATGATTTCCAGCGGAACAACGACACACTCTACACTTTCGATGAGGATGCGCGTATAGTGAACTTCCATGCCAGTAATCACGTCGAGTATAGCCATACTCTCAATACGAGTGAGTTGGAGCTGATCACTGCTGGCTTCTTTGATGCCGCCAGCGCGGGTGATCCTACCCTGCTGGGCGAGCTCAGCCTCTCCTTTACAGGCGAAGTCGCAGGTGCGAGCGCATGGCTGCGCAATAACATCAGCATCGCAGGTACACTGGAGTTAGATAATGCAAGTGTCACCCTGTCTGGTTACAATGTCGAGATAGCGAACTTCGAAGTCGTACCGAA
Organism: uncultured Akkermansia sp.; assembly: GCA_964370425.1. Taxonomy (GTDB): domain Bacteria; phylum Verrucomicrobiota; class Verrucomicrobiia; order Verrucomicrobiales; family Akkermansiaceae; genus Akkermansia. The sequence continues at coordinate 10,106 of CAYJJD010000057.1, forward strand.
TAATGCTGAATATAAGCCTACGACAGACCCCACGAAGTGGGTGCGTACCGCGGTCACCACGAGTGACATGACGGTAAGCAATAACAGTCATCTGATAATAGGCTCTCACGTGGATGTGAACACGCCGAGCGTCACTGTCGACGCTAGCTCTGCGCTCACCATCGAACGCTATGGTGCTCTGAATAGTGATGTGGATATGCGAGGGCAGGCGAGCTTTGAGACTCTGAGTGAGTACACGGGGCATCTCACCCTGCACTCAGACGCGAGCCTGACGACCGAGGGCGTCGTAGATACGGCTTTTACCCTGTCAGCTCTGGCAGGCTCAAGCACACAGTTCAACGGTGCGGTGACACTGGCTGATGGCAGCAGCAATGCAGGGACAATGAATAGCAACTCGACGCTGACGCTAGAAGGAGCGTTCACAAATATGGGATTACTGCATCTCAATGGCGAGCTCGTGCTGACAGAGAGCTTTAGCAATACTGGTACACTGAGCTTTGGGCAGGATTTTCTTCTGAACTTGAACAGTCTTACTGCGACCAGTAGTGGTGCGAATACGCTCACTTATACTATCTTCACAGACTCAGAGAGTGCAGCCTTCGATACGCTTAGTAGCAATAATATCCTGCTGCAAAATAGCGATGGCTATCTATGGGATTTCTTCAGTGATGGCACAGTGGTCGGCACTATGCTGACGAATACTCTCGTTTATCACGGAGGGCAGTTAAATCTCAGCGTGGGGGCAACAGGCTTTGAGTCAGGCACATTCGCGAATCTGGACTCCATTGACTTCAAGACGGCAGACAGCACTCTGGTCGTGACGGAAGCGGGCTTGCAGGCTAAGCGTCTCGTCATCGCCGAGGGCGTCGATCTCACGATTCAAAGCAGTGGAGGACACAGCATCTCCACAGACCGTATCCTACTGGAGACTGGTAGCAGCATCACGATTACAGGAGAATCACTCGCGGCGAGCAACGTGGTGGGCTTAGCCACTGGCGCGCTCGATACCACCGTCATCCTCGACATGGACGGACAGGCTATCAGTAACAAATCATGGCTGAACAGCTATGATCAGGCACTCGCACTGCGCGGTGGATCTTACGATCACGGGAACTTAGCCGTGAACTTCAGCTCTATTGATATCGCCGCGGATGCCTCGCTCAAGGTAGCGGGGGTGGTGCTGGAGGATTTCTCCATCCTGTTGACAGGAAGTGGGGCTCTGCAAGTGAATGATGTCGAGACGCTCCGAATCTCGCAGGCGGTGAACTACCATGGGGTGCTGACAACAGATGCCTCAGTGATCCACTTCGACAACATCACAGGCGCGGGCGTAGCACTCAACGCGGATCAAGACCTCTATCTCCATGTAGCGGGCGACTACACGGGAGCGATGAGTGGGGCTGGTGATATGTTTGTTCAGCTTGCTGACACGACGCTGAGTAACTTAACCGACTTCACTGGATCACTGTATATTCAAGATGAGAATGTGACGATAACTAGCTCAGCGACGCTTACGGCTATGGAGTTCAAAAAAGGCAAGACCATAGAAATCGCCGCAGGAGGTCACACAGTCTCCGTCTCCGCTGATACTACCTATACGCGAGAAATTGGTAATGATACCATCATTGTGGGAGCAGGATCAACTCTAGATGAGAATATTTACCTACGCGCAGTTTCAGACACACTCACCGTCTCAGGTGGTGGTACTTACGAAATTACAAAATTCTTGGGAGCAGATAACTATGCGGGCAAAACAGTGGTCAACATCCTTGCAGACACGACCCTGAGAGTCACCCATGATGCGACAGCCAGTAGTGCTAGTGCGGGCGCTGGATTCACGCTCACTCACTGGGGTGGAGGGGATGCCACCACTGTGGTGAACGTTTCAGGCACACTGGATATTAACTCGGGTATATCTAACCAAGGCGGCATAGGTACGATCAACCTTGCACAAGACGCGAGCCTCATCCTACGTAAGGGGCTCTATGCTCTAGATGGAGGCAATACTCCAGGCGCGATCACCATCAACGCAGCGACAGGCTCGACCATCCAGCTCTACGATCAGCAAGCAGATACAGTAGATGGTATACTCGTTGCAGACATCGCAGGTGGCGCGAATCTGCAAGCCATGAGTGCTACGACGACTATAGGCAATGGGCTGCGCCTCAGCGGCACAGGAACAGTCAACCTCACCGCGACACAGGCAAACGCCACGGTCAATGTCAATGGCGCGATCACAGCCGCAGAAGGCAGCAGCACGGGACTCACCATCACAGGCACAAGTGGGCAGACATTCAACATCAATGGCACGAGCAGCTACGCGGGCGACACCAGCATCACAGACGTGAACGTCACCGCGGGGAATGCCGCCGCCTTCGGTACGACAGGAACAGTCACCATGACTAACGGATCACTCGACCTCAGAGGGCATGCCGTGAGTAACAATATCAACGTCACAAACACCAACCTCGCAGGCTTCAATACCTACGCGGGCAGCCTCAGCATCGAAGGTGACATCACGGGCACCGACATGGGGGGCTCTATCAGCATTAGCGACACGGCTAGCTTGACGATGGATGGCTCGTGGTTCTATAGTGCCGCCATAGCGAATGAAGGCAGCATCTTCCTTGATAGTGACCTGACCCTGAATCTCGCGAATGCTTCATTCAGCTATGTCGATGGTCGCTACGAGCTCACTCTCATGACGGGTACTGGTAGCCTCGATGCGAGCACTTGGCTTCTAAGTGCAGGAGAAGTTGATACCACGAAACTTTCTGGGATCATCCTCCTCGCGCGCGACTTTAGCTACGACGCAGGAGTCTTAAGCTACACAACTACGGCTAACAGCCTCGTCTGGGGAGGCGGTAATGGTACTTGGGATGAAGTAGCGAGCAATACTCCATGGCTCAACGATGGCGCGGCTAGTGCCTTCGCTTCGAACGACTTTGTCCACTTCGGTGCATCGAGCAGTGCCGAGAACACCCTCACCTTAGTCGGTGAGCTAGCCCCTGTTCAGATCACAGTCAATAGTGCGCAGAACTACAGCTTCATAGGCACAGGCTCACTCACAGGAGCTACTGAACTGATTAAAGATGGCACAGGTACGCTCACCATCGCTACGGTAAATAGCTACACAGGCGGAACGACGCTGAATGCGGGCACGCTTCGCATTCAGAACATGAATGCGCTGGGTAGCGGTCAGCTTGAAATAAACGATGCTACTCTGGCTCTGTATGGTGGAAATGACGTAACGATAGACGCGCAAGACATCATTCTGAACTCTGACACGCTTAACATCACACTAGAGAGCACGAATGCCACGCTGAGTAATGCTATTAGCTTCGGAACACACGCCCTCAATGTATCGGGCAGCGGGACATTCACCCATGATAAGTGGTCGAGCATTGATACCATTAATGTGGAGGGAGATGCGACTGTCTTCTTCAATGAGACGAATATAGGTACCAATGTTTATAAATTCATTACAGGTGACGGGCGTATCAGCGTCGCTCACACTGCTAACTTCCATAGAAACACATTCCTCGGAGTTCAATTTGATGCCAATAATGCTTTCTCAGGGACATTCGAGCTAGGAAATTCTGGTAAAGCGATCATCGACATTGATCATAGTAACGCGGCTTCTCGCCTCGGACTCGTTCTAGGTGCTTCTTCTCAGCTTGTGCTCACATCAGGTAGTACGACAACCCTCTTCCTCGACAGTCTTAGCGGCACAGGGCAGATTCAGTTTGACTGGTCTCCTACTGTTACTCGACATATTGATCTAGAGATATCAAGCGATCAGGAATTTGCAGGTAAAATTCTCTATAAAGGAGACGATCGTGAGGGGAACTTAACCGTCGGCTCGGCTGGAGAGGCACATCATACCTTCACCCTATCGGGCACAGGGACGACCTACAGCGACATACGACCCGACAAAGGCAACCTCATCATTGAGAACGCCACCGTCGCCTTGATAAAAGGCGCGGCTTGGAATGGAGTTATCCAGCTCACGATAAAAGAATCCGTACTCGACTTCAGTGGCAACGCCACAATACGCAGTACGGCGGCAGGTGCTATTAACGGCATAGGCTCAGTGCATGTGAATGCTGCCACCACCCTGAACGGAGCGAATGGCTACTCGGGTGAAACCGTCATCGGTAACGGCGCGACACTCATCGTCGGTGAAGTCGGCGCACTGGGCACAAGTAGCGTCAAGCTGAATAGCGGCACGCTGAACCTTAGCGGACACGCCGTGAGTAACAACATCACCGCAGCCGGTGGCAGCCTCGCAGGCCTCTCCACCTACGCAGGCACTCTCAGCGTCACAGGCAGCGTATCAGTAGCTGATACCATCACGGGGAACATCAGCATAACCGCAGACGGTAACCTGAACCTCAGTGGCACATGGGCATACAGCCAAGCCATGAGTAACGAAGGAACACTCAGCTTCGGTAGCAGCTTCACCCTCGACCTCAGCGATGCGAGCCTCTCACATTTCACCAATGGTTACAGCATCGAACTCTTCTCAGGCACAGGCACGCTCGACATGAGCAGCTGGCTTACAGGAGGAGAAATAGATGCGAGCAGAATCACAGGTGTGACATTTACAGATGGCTACAGCTTCAGCTATGACGCTGGCACCCTGAGCTACACGATGGGAGATATCCACATCGCAGCAGCAGAGAACAAGCCACTCACAGGAAGCATCGTCCAAGATGTCATCTTTGACAGCCCTACAGGGGTAGCTGTCCTTGAAAACGGCTTTGCCCAAGGCACAGGCTCGAGCTTCAGCGGAGAAGGTAACATACAAATCAGTGATAACGCGTCTGTCACACTGGACAAAGCAAGCGCGGACTTCTCAGGCACGACGAGCGTAGGCACAGGCTCTACTCTCACCGTAGCAGGTAAGGACGCACTGGGTGATAGCCAAATCGAAACCTCTACTGGAGCATCCCTTATCATAGAAGAAGGGCAAAGCATAGAAAACGCCGCTAAACTTGCGGCAGGAGCGAGCATACAAGCAGGAGTCCTCACTGTCACAGGTCAAGCTGGAGGAGCAGGTACAGTCGGAGAGGGCATCGTCAGTCACACAGAGACAGGAGAAGGCCGCATCACGGGCAACCTCATGTCCTCAGTAGATATAAGCCTTGCTGCAAATGGTGTAGGTAAGATCAGTAACTCCTCGCTCAGCAGCACTACCGTTATGATAGGCACAGCCTCGGATCTCACCATCGAAGGTGGCACCATGGGAGAGGATGCTCAGTTCATCGTCGTAGATGGCGCGAGACTACGCTTCGACGGCACACACTTCAGCTCACTGAAGGAAAACACCTTCTCCGTGGTAACAAGAAGTAGCGTCAGCCTAGAAGACATTATTACTGTCAGCAACAGCAGCGTCGATGTCGCTATCACCGCAGCACCCGAGCAAGTCACACTGGATGGAAACCTCATTAACCTGTACAAGCTTGATGGAGTAGAATTCGTGCTCAACCAGACCACCATAGAAAACCAGCTATTCTTAGAAATCAACGGCATAGATCTGGCAAGCTTAATAGGAAGAAGCGGCTTCGGCTTCAGCCTCACTGGGGTCACAGAACTACAAGCAGGACTAGACTTTAGCAACCTCATCATGAGCAACAACGGTACACGCATCAGCATGGAACGTATGAGTAGCTATGAAGGAAACATCGTCTTGTACAATGCTGCCATCCCAGAGCCTAGCACCGCGACACTGAGCCTCCTAGCACTGGCAGGACTACTCGCCCGCAGAAGACGCAGAAACAGCTAGAAGCTAATACCTCTGCGCACTACAAGCACAATTCAAGAGCCTAGTTTCTCTCATGAGAGACTAGGCTCTTCTCTACCGAGCCAAACGAGATAGCGTGAAAAAGCAGATGTGAAACACACAGCAACGCCACAAAACCAGCGAGACACCTAAAAAGATTCTTAAGAGCTCGCTCTTAAGCAGGGTTCAGGGACGGCGTCCCTGATGGGTCTGGGCAAGGCCCAGAAGGAAAGCTGGGGTCGAAGACCACAGCAGCGTCAGTTTCATCATAGAGGGTGGCAGCACGCGCCCGTGGGGGAACCCCAGCATGGACATCCACGCCAGAAACTGACGCGCCCCCTACCGCGCGCAATAGCGCGACAATTATCTTCCGAGGCAAACGCGACAGCGTACAAAGGGGATGTGAAACACACAGCAACGCCACAAAAAAGCGAGACACCTAAAAAGATTTAAGGGCCACTGCCCTTAAGCAGGGTTTAGGGACGGCGTCCCTGATGGGTCTGGGCAAGGCCCAGAAGGAAAGCTGGGGTCGAAGACCACAGCAGCGTCAGTTTCATCATAGAGGGTGGCAGCACACGCCCGTGGGGAAAGCCAGCATGAACATCCACGCCAGAAACTGACGCGCCCCCTACCGCGCGCGATAGCGCGACAATTATCTTCCGTGGCAAACGCGACAGCGTAGAAAGGCGATGGAATAACAATATGATACGGTGTCAGAAATGCTGCACAACGGCTAGGCGCTAAGAATCACGCTTCCTTTCTAGACTACGCGGGCTGCCACAGAGGGAGGGTAGTGCCAAGCCGAAAAGCAGCATAAACGAGCTTCGCTCGCCGCCTTTGGCGGACTTTATATGCTTTTCTCACTTGACGCTCCCCTCCCTCTGTGGCTCTTTGCATGTATCTTCAATTGGTTGAAAAAGACTCTGTCTTTTCCCTCCAATTGAAGTGCACTATAAGGAGACAGTGCTATAGATCTGTCTCCGTTTATTTTAATTCCCATCGCTGTAAATAGTCGCCCCTTAAAAAATAGGGTATTCAGAAACAACTCAACTAGCAATGCCAAGAAGGCAAAGCATGCGATGACGTGCCCACGCGGTCTTGCTCCATTCAAAGAATGTGGCAAGATAGTACATCAAACAAGCGAGGCTGAAATTGGGCACAAAAAGAGCTCTCAGTACTCTTTTGAAATTATAAGCAGCAGCGGCTAGCATGACATTGATATTATCGCCAAATATGCCTTTGTACCAATTTCGGCAAAGGCGATGATCTTGCTTTAAGTGACCGATGCGCGGTTCGATTGCTGCTCTTTTTCTCATCAGCTTTGCTTTCTTTTCACGCTTGTAGCGGCTATCGCGCTTTAAAGGGGCTTTGGGTATCATTATTTGGGTGTCACCGCATTGGCTTTTTCCTCTATAGCCTCTGTCTCCGACTAGTGTTTTAGGGCGTTGATTAATGAGTCGTTCCGTCTGCTCTAAACTCTTTTCTATTGTGTTGGCATCGTACTCACTCCTAAATGCTTGAGCTCCTATTATCAATCCTAATGAGTTCATTATAATGGATACAAGATTACCAAATTCGAACTTCTTATGCTTCTTGCCCTTGCTTATGCAGCGTACCTCTTGCTCGTGCAAGGAGTAGACTTTATTCTTGTCAGTTCTCTTTTGATTAAGAACGTTCATAAACAACTCCAAGTCTTTTCTATGATGGTGATTTTCTGGAAGCTTCCGTAACAGTTCTCTAACCAATCTGCCTGCAATTGTTTTAATGCGACGGCGTGCTTTACGAACTTTGGACTGATTCTTTTTACTACGATCGAATCGACTTGTTCTCTTATATTCTTTTAGTTTACGAGTGTAAGTTTGGCGTTGTTCTACACTATTTTCTTGCGCCATCTGTTGGCATTTTTCAATGATATTGATATGAAGCCCAGTATCTGTTGGGAATGCGATATTTTTTTCTTGCACGGTGGAGTCAATATAGGCTACATCGTTGGGATTTTTTGCTGAAGAATCGCCAGAATCATAACCATCATCATAATTTTGATTAACTCTAATACTCTCTTGAAGAATAAGCTCTATGCCTTCTTCACCAATGCGATGGCGGAAGTGAACTAACTCGGAGGCCGCACATTAAGCGTATAGGCTTCGCTGACCGTCCTTTCTTGCTATAATGTATCTCCAGCTTGCTTTCAAGTGTTTGCCAGTCAATTAAATTAGCTAGCAAATAGAGAGGATGCTGATGGTTCAACTGCTCTTCCAATCCAGTGAAAAAGTGGTACTGATTACAGGGGGTGACCTTTTTTATCATAGCAAAATCTGCAAGGATTTTACCATATTATGAGCATTACTTGCAAATTAAACTATGCATTCTGTGTGTTTTTATTTTCTCTTTCAGTGATTTAAATGTTTGTCAAGGGTCGACTAAAATATAATCCCAACACAAGGGCTAACCGCTATCAATCACGGTTCCATTCTAGGTTATGCGGCTGGCTGTAAATACGTGAAAAGTCGGAGAATGTCTAGTAGGACTTCTTCAGCTCTACTCCTTAGGCTTGTACAGTCGCACCGCTGCATCTACAAACGGATAACGAAGACCCAACGGTATAGGAGTATAACCACTCTCAGACGTTACGGTGACACGACCATCAGTTTCTATGCTGTGCATGCCTATATACATTGACGCCTCACTGTTGTTGTCAAGTGTCATCTCAGCAGGTATAGTAAAGGTGACTTCCGCTAATGCTCCAAAGTTCCCCACGTCTGATACCTTGTAGGTATAGGTGACAGGATAAAGTATCCCCCCAAAGCTCAGCTCCGCATTGTTAGGCGTGAGGAAGCTGATGGAGTCAGGGTTCTGCTTCAATTGATGCGGTACTTCTGCATTATCGCGTACCACGATATCCATATCCAAGCGATAATCCGTCAGTGATTCCGTCTCTGTTGGGAATTTACTTGCGGCAACAGTCGAGCTTGAGCTGGATTCCTTACTGCAGGAGCTCAGGGTAGTCATGCTCAACAGAGAGATGCCAAGGCAGGTAGCAAGACAAGGAATGGATAGGTATGCTGTTTTCATAAGGTGGATTCTATTTTCTAGTTTTTTGATGTCTTAGTTCACCAATTTCAAAATTTTCATTTTGTGAAAAGTGTAAAACTGGCTAACTTGAGATATATTCTACACGTGATTTTGGGCACTGCGTCAGAATCGCTGCGTGAACGCGAAATCTCAGCCCTCAAAAAAGA
>CAYJJD010000058.1:0-18981 GCA_964370425.1 uncultured Akkermansia sp.
ATTATGCCTTCAGTATTCATTAAGACCTACGGTTGTCAAATGAACGAGCGCGACACAGAACAAGTCGCGAGTATGTTTCTCATGCACGGCTATGAGATGGCAGAAAAAGAACGTGATGCCGACATCGTCCTGATGAACACCTGCTCTGTGCGAGAAAAAGCAGAGCTCAAGGCACTGGGTAAAATGGGACTCATCAGTGCCTCCACCCACGCAAAACCCCATACAGTCTATGGCTTTATGGGCTGCATGAGCCAGAGCAAGGGGAAGGAAATCTTCCGCGATGTTCCCCGCGCTGACGTCGTCGCTGGCACACAGCAGTATCAGAACGTCTTCGAGCTCTCCCATCAGATACTCCAGCAGCGACTCGCCGAAGGCGTGACCGATCCCATTAAAAAGGGCGCGCACATCTGCGCCATCGAAGAAGTCGAAGACGATCAGAACAAGATTCGCGACCATGTGAAGAAGACCCAGCGCAGTGCAGCCTTCGTCTCCATCATGCAGGGCTGCGACATGCGCTGCTCCTACTGCATCGTGCCGAGCACACGCGGAGTCGAGCGCAGCCGTCCAGCCGATGACATCATCGAAGAAGTGCAGAAGCTCGTCGACGAAGGCGTGAAAGAAGTCACCCTCCTCGGGCAGATCGTGAATCGCTACGGACGCGACTTCCCCATCATTGATGGTAAAGGTGCCTTCGTCCAGCTTCTCGAACGCCTCCAAGCCATCGAAGGACTCGAGCGCATCCGCTTCACCTCCCCTCACCCCATTGGCTACCGCGAAGATCTCGTGCATGCCTTCACCTATCTGGATAAGATATGCAGCCATATCCACTTCCCCATCCAGAGTGGCAGTGATCGCATCCTGAAGCTCATGCGTCGCCCCTACAAGAATGAGAAATTCTTCCAGCTCTTGGAATCCATGCGCGCGGCACGCCCTGACCTCGCCATCACGACCGACATCATCGTCGGCTTCCCCGGTGAGACGGAAGAAGATTTCCTCGAAACAATCGCAGCCGTCGAGCGTGTCCAGTTTGACAATGCTTTCATCTTCCAATACTCACGCCGCAAGAACACCCCTGCCGCCGAAATGGAAGATCAGGTACCACGCGAGGTGAAAGAAGAGCGTAATCAGCGCCTCCTCGCCGTCGTGAACCGCATCGCCATCGAGAAAAACGCGCAGCTCGTCGGGACGCTACAGCCCATCCTCGTCGAAGGCACGAGCAAGACGAATGAAAAGACCCTACAGGGACGCACACCACAGAATAAACCTGTCATTATTAACGGTTCTAAGGATTTGATTGGCAGCATTGTGAATGTACGTATCACCGAATCGACAGGATTTACGCTTTACGGTGAGGTAGAAATTGGGTAGAGTGTAACATTATGATCATGCGCCCCACTCTCGCTGTCCTTCTCGCGACCCTTTCCTCTCCACTTGTTCATGCCAATGGCGACCATACTGTAGGTCAATCAGAATCCGTTTCTGAGATCTACCCATGGAGTGAAAAAATCCCCGCCGATATTCGCAAGCAGTATATAGAGCCTCAGCAGATGCTTGATGAGCCTTCTGCTAAGTGGCGCGATGAAGTCGCAGCCGTCATACACCCCCTGATTAAGGACTGCAAGAGCGATAAAGAAGCAGCTCTTCTCATATCGAAGAATATAGGCAAACTCACAGGCGTGCATTACTCTACAGCGCGCACGCGTGCTTGCATGAATCCACTGGAGAGTCTTGAGCAGAAGAAGGCATCCTGCACGGGGCTCAGTCTCCTCTTCGCGGCTGCGCTGCGTTCCGTAGACATCCCCTCACGCATCGTGGGCGTCGTCTCTTGGAATCATGTACGCGGTAACCACACATGGACAGAAGTCTGGCTTGACGGCAAGTGGCATATGCTCGAAATGGGCGAATCAGATTTTAACACCGGCTGGGTGATGGATGCTGTCGGCATGCTCGATAGTAAGAACCCTTACCAGCGCGTTCTCGCCATCACAGGAAAGAAGCGCGAAGACGCATCGACTGCTCCCCACTTCTATCTCCCATGGGATATGAGTAACAAGAGCGTCGAAGCCGAAGATGTCAGCGCGCGTTACCAACAACTCGCACGCAACTGGTACGAGAAAAATGGTCTCGCGGCCGATCAGCAGCGTCTGCTCATTGATATACTCCCACGTACGAATGAAGAAATCATCATTAAGCTTGTGAACGCTAAGGGGGAGACTCTCGCATCAGGTCCTGCACCTAAGCCGGAGGACGACATGCGCGAGATGCTGCGCCTCAGCCTCCCCCTCGATAAGTCTCAGGACTGCTCCCTCCTCTTCCCCGATGGCAGCATGATGAAGATCGCCCCCACGGATGCACCGACTCAGGTAATACGCTTACAAAAGCAAAAGAATGAGTCGTGAAGACAATAGAAAAGGCTGACTTAAGGGCACCTTGCGAAATTAGCAGCTTCGGATTTTGCATGCAGTTTGGATGATAATTTACGGCGTTTGGGCGCGCATAGCGAGCTATGTAAGCCCAAAAAGCTGTAAATTCTCGCCAAAATGCGGCAAAAGGCGTGCTGTTTCACTCCTTTTCGAGATCATCATTCTGATCAGACTAATTTCGCAAGTGGTGCCCTTAACAGGAAGCTTAACATACATAAAAAGCGGTGATGCTTGATTTTAGCCTTTAAAAAACGCTTACTGGAAGCTATAGTACATGCATGGCTCGTATCTTAGTTGCTCTCAGTGGTGGTGTAGACAGTGCCGCTGCTGCGGCTCTCCTAGTGGAACAAGGTCATGAAGTGGTCGCCGCTTACATGAAGAACTGGGTGAATGAAGATAATATCCCCGGTGAGTGTCCATGGGAGCGTGATATTGAAGACGCGATAGCCGTGTGCCGTACGCTAGGCATTGAGCTGCGTGTCATTGACCTGATTTCTCAGTATAAGGATCGCGTGGTGAGCTACCTCATCGAAGGTTATCGCTCGGGCGCAACTCCAAACCCCGATGTATTGTGTAACCGCGAGATGAAGTTTGGCGTGCTCCTAGATTACGCACTGGAGCAGGGATTTGAAGCGGTCGCCACGGGGCACTACACTAGGCGCTTTGATGGACAGGATGGCTCCTACATTCTCCGTGGACTTGATGGAAATAAGGATCAGTCCTACTTCCTCGCGCTGATGCGTCCCGAGCAGATCGCACGTGCTATCTTCCCAGTAGGCGAGCTACAGAAAGCTCAGGTGCGTGAGATCGCGAGACGTTTTAATCTGCCTAATGCGGAGAAGAAAGATTCACAGGGGATCTGCTTCATCGGACAGGTGAAGATGAGTGATTTCCTACGCCATTACTTACCTGATAATCCAGGTGACATCGTCGATTTACATGGTAAGGTTCTAGGTCGCCACGAGGGCTTGCACCTCTTCACCATGGGGCAGAGAAAGGGACATCGCATCGCATCCCCGCGTGAAGGTGTCGCTTATGTCGTCATCGCTAAAGATCTTGAGAAAAACCAACTCGTCCTCGGATACGAGGATGAGGAAACTCTCGGTCTGTACGCGACGCGTGCTGTAGTAGGGCAGATAACGAATACACTGAAACCTTTACCTAGTCGCGTGCTAGCGCAGCCCCGCTACCGCGCTCCCGCGGTAGCCGCAAGCTGCCGCTACATTTCAGAAGACAGTGTCGAGCTCATCTTTGATGAGCCCGTGCGCGCACTCGCACTCGGGCAGGTCTGCGCCTTCTATGAGGTGGGAGCAGGCAGTGCGGAGCTCGAAGAGGGAGCGATCATGCTAGGCGGAGGCTTCTTTCAGAATGTGAATTAGCTAGCCACGGGCTACTATCCAGACGATGAATAAAAAATAATGCTTCCTTCTATCGCTTAGCCTTGTTTCTTTAAGTTATACATGCTAGCATATCTCTATGCACATCTGCACGACTAAGCAAGAGCTGCTGGATCGCCTCGCATCATGCCGTCGCGAGCGCGTTGTACTCGTTCCCACGATGGGCGCGCTTCATGATGGGCATGCCTCCCTTCTTACACAGGGGCGCACGCTCGCGGGTGAAAATGGAATCCTCGTCGCTACCGTTTTCCTTAACCCTGTTCAGTTCAACCAAGCAAGCGATCTCGATAGCTACCCCTGCACCCCAGAAGAGGATATAGCCTGCTGTGACGCCGCGGGAGTCGACATACTCTTCATGCCGCAGATCTCAGAGATGTACAGCCCTGATCGTTCCATCGTCGTCGAAGAACAGTCTCTGTCTAACAGCCTCTGCGGTGCGACGCGCCCTGGGCATTTTGCAGGAGTCTGTCTCATCGTGCATAAGCTTTTTAATCTCGTGTCCCCCACGGACGCTGTCTTCGGTAAGAAAGATTACCAGCAGCTTGCTATCATCCGTCGCATGGTTCGCGACATGGATATCCAAGTACGCATCCATGGAGCAGAGACCGTACGTGCCAGCGATGGGCTCGCTCTTTCCAGTCGGAATCTTCTCCTCACACCTGAGCATCGTGCACAAGCACCACGCATACGCGAGAATCTGCTTCACGCGCGCCAGAGATACGCTGATGGTATGAAGGTAGAAGACATCCTAAGCTCCCTGCGTGCCGATCTCGAATCCATAGAGGGCGTGAAAGTAGACTACGCCGAAATCCTCGATGCGGAGAATCTCCAAGAACTGAGCGCGGATAGTAAAACCGCCCTGCTCGCCATCGCCGCCTTCTTCGGTAAGGTGCGCCTCATTGACAATATCGAAATCCCCTGCTCATGATTATCGCAAACAATCTCCACCGCAGCTATACCCTCGGAAGCAAGACTATCGAGGTACTCCACGGACTGAATCTTCATATTAAAAAAGGAGAAAAGGTCTTCCTCTGTGGTCCAAGCGGAGCTGGCAAGACGACCCTCATGTACACACTGGCTGGATTAGAAGTCCCTCAGCAGGGTGAAGTCCTGATCAATGGACAATCCGTCTATGCACTCAGTCCGCGTAAGCGCGCCCTGTTGCGTAACAAGACCATGGGCTTCATCTTCCAGAACTACATGCTCATGCCAGAGCTCACTGCGCTGGAAAATGCCTCACTCGCGACGGCTATATCAGGCGAAGAGGCTACCGATCGCGTCGCAGCTCTCCTTGACCGCGTCGGACTGGGTTCACGACTCGATCACCTGCCAAACGAACTTTCAGGTGGCGAGCAACAGCGTGTCGCCATCGCGCGCGCCCTCGCCCACCGCCCTAGCATCCTCTTCGCTGATGAGCCTACGGGAAATCTCGACTCAAGAAACGGGAAGCAGATCCTCGACATTCTCTTCGAGCTCGGAGAAGAACAGGGTACGACACTCGTGCTCGTGACCCATGATCCCAATATCGCCGCTCGTGGTGACCGTGTTCTCACCATCTATGATGGTGTAGTCTCGAATGAGACGATTAACTGATCTATTCATCAAATTTTTACAGAAAATACCGAAGGTGGACACCTTCGGCATTTTTTGTATACGGAGTCAAACAAAAAGACCGAAGCACGCAGCCTCGGTCTTTTAAATATAATGTACTTCTACTCTTTATGCGAGAGGAGTCATGATGGTCTGCTCGCGGTCAGGACCTACGCCTACGGAGCTCACAGGGCAGCCGATGACTTCGCCGAAGCGCTTCACGTATGCCTTGCACTTTTCTGGGAGTTCGTCCCATGTCGTGCACTTCGTGGTGTCCTGATTCCAGCCTTCTACTTCTTCGTAGATAGGGACGCACTTTTCCCATTCTTCGATAAGAGCTGGAGGGTACTGGAGGATTTCGTCACCGAGACGATAGCCTGTGCAGATCTTGATGGTTTTCATTTCGTCGAGACCGTCGAGGTTTGTCATCGCCATTTCATCGAATCCGTTGAACATAGCAGAGTAGCGGAGTACTACACCATCAGCCCAGCCACAGCGGCGTGCGCGACCTGTCGTAGCACCGAACTCACGTCCGAGACCATGGAGGTAATCCGAGATTTCTGCGTCCTCTGTCGCGAATGGTCCAGCACCGACGCGTGTCGTGTATGCCTTGCACACGCCGATGATCTTGTCGATACGAGTAGGAGCTACGCCAGAGCCTGTGCAGCAGCCACCAGCACTAGTGTTTGACGAGGTGACGAATGGGTATGTGCCGAAGTCGATGTCAAGCATCGCGCCCTGCGCACCTTCAAAGAGGAGGATCTTGTTCTGCTTGATCGCGTCATTTACGAGAGGAATCGTGTCCGTGATGTGAGGACGAAGAACGTCAGCTGCTGCCATGATGTTGTCGATGGTGGCTGCTGGGTCGGCTGCTGGCCAGCCGAGACGGACGAGCTCTTCGTTCGCCGTCTTCACACGCGCTTCCAGCACGGTGAGGAGACGATCACGATCGACGAGGTCAATCATGCGGATACCGAGGCGGCGTGCCTTGTCAGCGTAGGTAGGACCGATGCCCTGCTTCGTGGTGCCGATCTTCTGCTCACCAAGAGCTTCTTCCTGAGCGGCGTCGATTTCGCGGTGGATAGGAAGTACCACGTGCGCGCGGTTAGAGATACGAAGCTTTTCAGGAGTGACGCTGATGCCACGTCCACGGAGCATTTCGATTTCTTCCACGAGTGAGGCGGGGTTAATCACAACACCATTACCGATGATGTTAAGCTTACCTTCCCAGAGGATACCAGAAGGGATGAGGTGGAGAACGTATTTTTCACCATTCGCAATAACGGTGTGACCTGCATTACTGCCACCCTGACTGCGCACGACGCAGTCTGCTGTTTCGGTGAGATAGTCGATGACTTTCCCCTTACCTTCATCGCCCCATTGGGAACCAATTACGAGTGTATTCATATGGATTTTTGTTAAAATTGTATGTTAATATTAAGCGTAGTGACCAGCCTTGAACTCTTCGATCAAGCCACTGAACTCATCGAAGAAGTAGCTCGCGTCCTTAGGACCAGGAGCAGCTTCTGGGTGGTACTGCACGCAGAAGACAGGCATCTTCGTGTGGCGTACACCTTCGATTGTGCCGTCATTGAGATTGATGTGCGTGACTTCTACGTCCGCAGGGAGGCTGTCTGGATCGACGGCGAAGCCGTGATTCTGGGAAGTAATCGCTACCTTACCCGTGCGCAGATCCTTCACTGGGTGATTACCACCGCGGTGCCCGAACTTCAGCTTGAATGTCTTACCACCGAAGGCATGCGCGAGGAGCTGATGTCCGAGGCAGATGCCGAAGATAGGAAGCTTACCAAGAAGCTGCTCAATCTGAGCATGAATGCGTGGTAGTGCAGATGGATCACCAGGACCATTTGAAAGGAAAAGACCATCGACATTCATCGCGAGGATCTCCTCAGCAGGCGTGTAGGCGTTCACCAGTGTGACATCGAAACCAGCGCGGCGTAAGCTGCGCAGTATATTACGCTTGATCCCGAAATCATAAGCGACGATGTTGTACTTGATAGGAGGGAGCTCAGCATAGGTGCTCATGTCCTCAGCTGTCTTATTAGGAAGCTTCCAGTCACGAGACTCTTCATCCCAGCGGTAAGTTTCCGTCGTAGAGACTTCTGTGACGAAATCGCTGCCACTCATCGGGGCTGACTGGCGGGCTGCTTCCACAGCGTCCTCAGCATTCAGCTCAGTCGTGAGGCAGGAGCGCTGTGCTCCATGAGTGCGCAGATGCTTCGTCAGCTTGCGTGTGTCAATACCTTCGATGCCAAGAATACCGTAGCGTGCCATCCAGTCACCCAGAGGCTCATTGCTGCGCCAATTTGAGTGAAGACGAGCAAGCTCACCGATAGCAAAACCCCGTACTTGAGGTCCCGTGCTTTCGTTGTCTTCTTCGCAGACTCCGTAGTTTCCAATGAGTGGGTATGTCATGGTCACGATCTGTCCACGGTAGGATGGATCTGTGATGATTTCCTGATAACCAGTCATAGAGGTGTTAAAACAAGCTTCGCCTGTCGTTGTCCCCACTGCCCCAAAGGATGTACCTTCGAATGTCGTTCCGTCTTCTAGTGCAAGAATAGCTTTCATTCTCGTTGCGTTTAGCCGTGCAATTATAAGCCAGTGAATTTTAATTTGCAAGTAAATTCCGTGATAATCGCAAAAGAAGACACGAAATCTGCTGCTTCACAGTCTAAAAAACATCTGCACCTCCATGAGTATGAGGTGCAGATGAAGAAAATGGCATGTTAGTAAATTTATCCTTGTACCTGTATCGCCTGACGGATCTGTTCTGCGTAGAACGCCGCCTTTTCGGCAAAGCTCTTTTCTGGATCTTGGTACATGATGCCACGTGAGACATTGATAACGATGGGGGATGCCTGATGACGTGCGGCGAGCCCCTTGAGCTCACCACCCTGTGCGCCGAGGCCTGGGATGAGGAGCGGAGCTGCGGGGAGCTCGGTGAGGAGCTGTTCGCTCGCATTTGTCAACCCGACAACCATACCGACTTCTGTCGCACTGCTCTCACGGATGGAGCGACTGACCATGTCACCGACGAGTTGGTATACACGGCGACCGTCGGCGAGCACCTGCTGCTCGATGTCGGCTGCTCCCGCATTACTCGTGACGGCGAGGAGGTAGACCGCCTTGCCTGCATGCGAGAGGAATGGTTCGAGAATATCATAGCCCATGAAGGGATTCAGCGTCACGGCATCGACGTTCATATGCTCGAAGTAAGCCTGTGCGTAGTACTTCTGCGTCTCTCCTATATCGCCACGCTTTGCGTCGAGGATGATGGGTATCTCCGCAGGGACGAAGTCAAGCAGCTTCTCAAGAAGGGCGAGACCGGGGAGTCCCATGGCTTCGAAGTATGCGATATTAGGCTTGTAAACGGCGGCATAAGGTGCTGTTTCTTCGATAAGGCGGTGGAGAAAATCTCCCAGTTCTGCGATATTCTCGCGCTGGGGGCGTGGATCTATACCTACACAAAGGGCTGATTTCGTCTGGCGAATGCGCGATTGAAGTTTCTCGGTGAATTTCATGCTACAGGCATCTTATCATGATTAATAGATACTGGCAAGTCTACAAGGACAGCTAGCCTTAGCTACCCGCAGCTAAGGCGCGCTATTTTATTATGTCAGATAGCTATTAAATTACAATATATCATATAGAACACTAGCCATTTCATTCATATCTTCTACTGAAATTGTCTGATGAATTCCTACAAAAAGAGTAGTCTCAAACATATACTGAGCGTTCGCAACGGATTCAACTTTAATAGATGCCTCAAATGCCTTTTGCGTCACAAGTGACCCCATCAATGTGCGTGTTTCTAAGCCTTTATCCTTGAGCACTTCGTGTATATCATCTATACGTCGTCCGTCTTGAACTTGGAATGGGAAGACGAATAAAGAGCCTCCATACGCGGGCTGCTCCCATACCTTTAAATTAGCTTTTGATTTCAAACGATCATACAGAACGCTATAGTTTGATTTGCGCATTCTTTCCATAGCTTCCCAGTTCCTGAATTGCCAGCGTCCAAAGCAGGCATTCAGTTCTGAAATTTCCACATTCACGCCCACTCGTTCATAAGAAAACTGGTGAGCAGCACCATGCGGTGCTTGGCATAGCGATTCATCAATATGACATTTACACGCGCGCCCCCAGTGTACGAGACTGTCTATCATTAAGAAATCATCTAATTGAGTGCAGAGAACAGCACCTCCGCCATAGGATGAGATGTGGTGTGGGTGATAAAAAGACCATGTCGTGATGTCTCCATACTGAAAGCAGGGCTGTTCTTCAGTACTAAGAAGCTCCATGCTCTCGCACGCATCTTGGAGTATAAAAGCATCATGAGCATCTGCATAGGCTCGTAGCTGTTTTAAATCTGCGGTGAAGCCTAAGAAGTGAGTCACAGCGATGAGAGAAACAGGCTGCCTGAGCTTCTCCAGCTCCTCCATGCTCATATTAAACCCACCGCATTCTGTATCAACAACAGTCAATTCAAATCCAGCTAGGACTAGGGCACTCACCGTTGTGGGAAAGGTGAAGGCTGATATCACAGCGTTCAAGGGCTTTCCTTTCGCCTTAATTTTCTCAGCCATTGCAAGAGCTGCCACTAAATTGGCTGACGATCCGCTATTTACCAATGATATATAGGGTATGCCGAATGCCTCACTTAGTTCTTGGGAAAATAACTGTATATTGCGCCTTGGTTGTTGGATTTCAGCTTCTAAATATAAGCCAAAACCATCAATATCAATATTTCCAGTACAGGGGTAACGATAAGTATTCATAGTTATTTGATTGGGATGTATAAAAGAGTATTAGGGGTAAAATAGTGAGAGAATCGCACCATAGTACTTAAAGCCTTTTGTGGTGATAGCTACTTCATCATCTATCATTTGCACATAATTCTCTGTCAACAAGAACTCGAACTGCGATTTAAACGTCACGAGCGGATCACACTTAATGATAGAGCGCATGATTGATAATCTAAAAAAGCCACAATAACCAGAAATAGCCATATATTTAGCTAACACCTCCTCTGGAGGTAAACGGTAAATAGCCTCTGCAACAAATGAATCTTGCTCTAAAAGAGAATCCAAGGAACGAGCCCGCTTTCCTATATTATAGCTCAAGCCATGGTCACTACGGCTTTGTGCCGCTATACCAAATCCTTTATAAGGCACATGCTCTATCATGCGAGAGTACAGATAGGAGGAGAGCCCCATGTCATCGCAGAGGGAAAATGTATTCTGCCCGAATGCCCCGCGATAAGATAAAGCTCTCACCCCTCTGTAAAGAGTCTCATATTGTTGATAAATAACTTGCTTAGAGGCTACTAAATATTTATTGAGCATATTCGTACGCAGCTCATAAAAGGTGACATGCTCGGGGGCTAGTAGGCGAATCGCATCGAGTGTTTTTATGCACATTTCAGGTGTTTGATTTTCAAAACCATACATCAAGTCAATATTAATGAGTGATATACCCGCAGCACGGCACATTTCCATCACCTCTAGCATGCGCTTCACACTCACGACATCCCTGCTATTTGCCTTTAGTATCTCTTCATTTGAGATTTGCAAGCCGAACGATATTCGTTTAAAGCCTGCTTGTGCAATGAGTTTCACCTTATACTCACTTATTGTCTCAAATGTTGCCTCGATGCTAGGAATATAGTTTTCCGAAAACTCGCATTGTGAGACTGTCTCTGCATATATCTGCATCAGATATGCAAAATTCTCCTCACTCAAAGCCGTGGGCGTACCTCCTCCAATATCAAACCCACGCAAAGTAAATGGTGCATGCGTCGCTAGAAAACATTGGATATCGCTCCTTACTATATCTAAATATGTCTTTTCTTTAGCTCTAGTGTTCTTACTACACCTGTATTTCACATATTCACAAAACTTACAAATATGCTCGCAAAAGGGAATATGAATATAAAAGGAGATTTCCTCCGTGGAAAACATCAAGTCTTTTTCTGTACAGAATTTCCCCCAGTCATCAGGACTAAGCGGGTAAGAGGTATTGTAAATCGGGTTTTCCTTTCTTTCATTAAAAAGCTGAGCCCAATTTACTAAATCACGCTTTATGCCATTCACATTCACGTCCGTATCTAGTGTATTTTGTGTCTTAGGGAAGGATTCATTCGTGTTGTTCCATCGCTATAATCAGTGTTTCTTTCGTAGCAGGGATTTTTAATTTCTCAATGCGGCAAAAGGCGTGCTGTTTCGCTCATTTTCGAGATCACCATTCTGCTCAGACTAATTTTTTAAGGATATTATACTTTATTTACGTCTTCGCTCAGGCATCATGATGAGTTGAAAAGTCAGAGAATCATTACGCCTGAGAAAAGACGTATTTATAAGTCATAGTAGAGCTGAGCTTTGTCACCCATATTGAATTCCAGCGTGCCGCCCTTGATGATGTCTTCGTAGCGAATGAAGGGCTTGCGGTAGGGCTTGCCGTTCAGTTTCACGGATTGGATATACTTATTCTCCAGTGAATTATCATTCGCGATAATGGTGAACTCACCTGCTGGGACTTGTAGGGTAGCCTTCTTCACGAGAGGAGAACCGAAGTAGAAATCACCGCCAGCAGGTTCTACTTGGTAGAATCCTAAGGCTGAGAGGATGTACCATGCAGACATCTGTCCCGCGTCTTCATTCCCCGGTATGCCGTCAGGTTCGGCGCGGTAGAGCGTGGTGAGCACTTCGCGGATCTTGTCTGCTGCCTTCGCAGGCTCACCCAGCATGGTGTAGAAGTAAATGATGTGGTGGCTAGGCTCATTTCCATGGGCGTACTGCCCTATCATGCCTGAGATGTCAGGCGAGATGTCGTCACCGACGAGCTCAGACTTCGTTGAGAAGAGCTCATCGAGCTTCGCGATGAGTTTTTCCTTCGAGCCGAAGCATTGGATGAGTCCGTCAAGATCATGAGGTGCGAGCCATGTGTACTGCCACGCATTCCCTTCACAGTACACGTCAGCGCGGTGGCTGGAGTGGAAGGGATTAAAGGGCGTGAGGAATGCGCCCTTGCTGTCTTTTCCTCGGATGAAGCCTGTCTTCGCGTCGAAGTAATGGCGGTAGCTGAGGCTGCGCTTCTGGTAATACTCATACTCTTCCTGCTTGCCTAGCTTCTTCGCAGCCATCGCGGCAGCGGCATCAGCGATCGCGTACTCCATATCGTAGGCGACGGATTCATCGAAAAGATCGCAGGGGATATAGCCGAACTCCTTGCGCACATCCTGTCCTCTGTCGTCTAGCATGGCGGTGGCGTGAATGGCTCTCCATGCGCGCTCCATGTCGACATTTGGGATATCCTTCGTTATCGCATCCGCGATGACGGCGATACCGGGGTTACCCACCATGGTGTTCGTCTCATTACCCATGAGGTGCCAGACAGGAAGCTTGCCCTGCTGTCCGTAGATGGTGAGCATGCTGTTGATAAGATTGGGAAGTCTGTCCTGATGGATGAGCGTCATGAGTGGCTGAGCCGCCCTGTAAGTGTCCCAGAGTGACAGCGTCGTGTAGTTCGTGAAGCGAGGCTTTTTATGCACCATCTGATCTGCACCGAAATAGCTGCCGTCTACATCGCAGAAGAGCGAGGGCGCGAGCATGGTGTGGTAGAAGGAGGTGTAGAAGATGCGCTTGTCTTCCTCACTGAGTGATTCTACTTTAATCTTACTGAGCTCCTTATTCCACCTATCATGCGCGTCCTTGCGCACACGCTCGAAGTCCCAGTCTGGAAGCTCGGCTTTCAGATTCTTCAGCGCGGCTTCTTCACTGACGGAGGACAGTGCGACCTTCGCGAGGATGGGCTTTCCTTCCTTTGTACGGAAGGACACGCGTGCGTATCGCTGCTGCTGCTCCTTATGAGGTCCCGCGTCGATGATTTCCAGCTCTTCATAGGGCTCTGAGAACTCTGCGGCGAAGAACACGCGCTGATCCTTAGCCCAGCCTGATGAGAAGCGGAAACCTACTACTGTGGTTTCATTATGAGCTTTGAGCTCTGTACGCCATGCCATGTCCCAGCAGCCACCGTTCTCTAGGTCGATGATGACGGCTGCCTCGTCTGATGTGGGGAAATGATAGCGGTGTATGCCGACGCGATCCGTGGCTGTCATCTCGGCGGTGATGCCGTAGCGCAGCAAGGGAACGGAGTAGTAGCTCGGGCTCACGATCTGCTTACTACGATCACCATAGGACCACAGCCCCGACTTCGGGTCATCGACTGTGCCGCGAGCATAGGTCACCTTACCGATGACGGGCATGAGTGTGATGTCGAAGAGATCGCCTATGCCTGTGCCGCTGAGGTGTGTGTGCGAGAAGCCGATGATGGTATTGTCGCTTTCATGGTAGCCTGAGACCCAGTCCCACTCTTCGGGTACACTAGTCGGTCCGACTTGCACCATGCCGTAGGGCACGCTCGCGCCGACGAAGACGTGACCATGCCCCCCTGTTCCGATGAGGGGATCGACGAATTCGGTGCAGTCGCTAGCGAAACTCACCGTGCTGAGCAAGAGGCTGCTGAGGAAGATGGAGGATAATTTCATGGTTACTTGTTAGCCTGTGGCTGGAGATCGTGAAGGTCAAAATGGAGCTTTTTCTTATCTAGGAGATCCTTGTGCTGAATTCTGTAGCGAGGATATGCTTTATCCTTGAGTTTAATATTCTTGATGTACTGGGAGTTTTCAGATGATCGCTTCGCGGTGATGACGATATCTTCACCGTCAGGCTGCTTGATCCTCACCTCATCGAATACGGGTGTCGTGAGCGTGTAGGAAGGATCGGCTGGGCAGTCGGGATAGAAGCCCATCATGGAGAATACCGCCCACGCGGACATCGTGCCCGCGTCGTCATTCCCAGGGAGTCCGTCGGGGGCGGTGGTGAAGTGCTCGCGCAAGAGGCGTGTGACCTCACGCTGCGTGCGCCATTCTTCGCCCTTGATTCGGCTGAAGAGATAGGGATAGGCTATGTCTGGCTCATTCGCTGGATCGTAGAGCTTTGTATCGAAGACCATTTGCAGCTTCTCCACGAAGTGCTTCTTCCCGCCCATGAGCTTGATGAGTCCTTCTATATCATGAGGGACGAAGAAGCTATAGTTCCATGCGCTGCCTTCGTGGAAGCCTGTTACGTGCTCGAAGTTCTCGCCCTGCTTGGGGTTAAAGTCCTTCAGAAAGTTCCCATCCGCTTCGATGGGGCGGAATGTGCCGAAGTCGGGGCAGTAGTACTTCTTGTAATTGAGAGCACGCTGACGGAAGTGCTCAGCATCCCCCTTGTGCCCTAGCTCCTCGGCGAAGCGTGACAGCGCGTAGTCTGCCATGTAGTACTCCAGCGCATTCGACACGGAGTTATCCCCTGAGAGGTCGGCTTGGTACGTGCCTACAGGGATGTAGCCTTTTGCCTCGTAGACATCATTCTCAGGACGCAGAGGGTTAGACGCGCTGGGGCTGGTGGCTGACTTGCGCATGGCTTCGTACGCGACATTTTCATCGAAGCCGCGTATGCCTTTCAGCCAGCTGTCGACGATAACGGTCGTCGCAGGGTCTCCCGACATGGTGTAGGTCTCGCGACCATAGAGCTCCCACTTAGGCAGCCAGCCCTGCTCTTCATACATGTCCACCATGGTCTGCACCATGGCTTGCTGCTTCTCTGGGTAGACAAGGGTGAGCAGCTGGTGGAGATTTCTGTAGGTATCCCACAGGGAGAATACGGTGTAGCGATCGTGGTTCCTCGTCACGATCTCGGGGCTCTCCATCGCGGGGTATTCGCCGTTGACATCGTTGAGAATGTTCGGATGGATGAGTGTGTGGTATAGAGCCGTGTAGAAGATGGTCTTCTGCTCCTTCGTCCCACCCTTTACGAGGATGCGGGAGAGCATGTCGTTCCATTCCTTGCGAGCAGCTTTGTGTACCTTTTTAAACTCAAATCCCTGTTGCTCTGTGTCGAGGTTCAGTCGTGCATTCTCCGTAGAGACGAAGGAAACGCCCAGCTGTACTTCCACCTGCTCGCCTTCTTTCAGATAGTCATAGCGGAAGTAATAGCCGATGTCGTCGCCTGCGAGTTCCTTGTAGTACTTCGTGTAGGTCTTATAGCCGCCATCATGCTGGTCCCACTCGGCTTCCACGCCAGTTTTCGCAGGCTGCATCTTCCAGAATCCGCTGCTGCTGGGCTTCTTCGACACACGCATGACGAAGTAAATGGGGAAGACGGCCTGTGCTTGGTACGCGAATGTGCCCATGAGCTTCATGCCTTCTATCTCCGTGTCACTGACACGGCGCAGGGAGGCTCCCGATTCATTCGTCAGCCCCTGGCCGAGGTTAATAAGGATATTCCCAGCTCCTGCTGGGAAGCTGAAACGCTCGATGGAGCTGCGACGCGTGCTCGTCACCTCCGCCTTGATGCCGTACTTCTCCAGCTCTAGGCTGTAGTAACCGGGGCTGGCGTACTCATTCTTATAGCTGCTGCCGTAGAGCTTGTAATCCAGCACGAGCTCACCACTCGTCGGCATGACGAGGAGAGAGCCGAGGTCAGGACAGCCCACGCCGCTGAGATTCACATGCGAGAATCCTGTGAAGAACTTGTTATGATACTCATAGGGAGTCGACCACCAGCGCGCGTCTTTGTCATGCTTGTTCGTATCCGAGCCCATGACGTTAAAGGGGGACACGGACATCATCCCGTGGGGCAGCACCGCCCCAGGGTTCGTCGCGCCGAAGTTCGTCGTCCCGATAAAGGGATCTACCCAATCAACGGGAGGGATGGCTTTCTTCACGGCGGGCTTCTTCGCATCGGTGGGCTTCTTCTCCTGAGCCAGCGCGGCTGGTGTCAGGCTAAGAACGCAGCCGCTTAGTGCTATAACAAGTGTACGCAACATGGCTTTTAGGCTCTAAGAGCTGGGGAGAATATTATGCTTCTTCGTGAACTCGATGATCTCGTCGATGTAACCAAAGGCGAGCCCAGTTACGGTATCCGCGCAGCCGTAGTACACCGCGATGCGCTTGCTTTCGGGGTCATGCAGAGCGGCACAGGGGAAAGTCACATTCGGCACATCGCCTGTGCATTCGTAGATTTCACGAGGGGAGATGAGATAGGGACCGCTGCGAGCGAGCACCTTCCATGGCTCATTCAGGTCAAGAAGGGATGAGCCAAAGGCGTACACATAGCCATTGCACGAGCGCAGCACGCCGTGATAAATCATCAGCCAGCCTTCGGAGGTCTCGATAGGAATAGGCCCTGCCCCTATCTTCATGCACTGCCATGCGCTATCTTCAAAGGCAGCTGGCGACATGACGTGACGATGGTGCCCCCAGTATTCGAGATCAGGTGATTCGGAGTAGAAAATATCACCGAAGGGTGTGTGTCCCGTGTCGCTGGGACGACTGAGCATGGCGAAGTTCCCATTAATCTTACGCGGGAACATCACGCCATTACGGTTGTAAGGCAGGAAGGCATTCTCCAGCTGGTGGAATGTCTCGAAGTCCTCCGTCCACGCGATGCCTATAGTAGGGCCGTGGTAGCCATTACACCATGTGACGTAGTACTTACCATCTATTTCTGCAACGCGGGGGTCATAACCGTACTCCCATGCGGCGATCTCGGGATCTGCGCCTACGAGCTTGAAGTCTTCTTCTTGGATGTCCCAGTCGATGCCATTCACGGAGAAGCCCACGTGGATGCGCATGCGGCGGTTCGTGTCATCGCAGCGGAAGACACCGACGTAGTTGTAATCCCCTTTCTTAAAGGGAATGACCGCGGAGTTGAATATACTGTTCGACGTGGGGAGTAGGTCGCGGGGGATGATGGGATTCTCGCTGTAGCGCCACATGACTTCTTTCGAGCCAACAGGGCGGTCTTGCCAAGGCATATCAGGGAGCGGAGAACCGACGATTGAGAGATCAGACATAATATGTGTAATGATGATGGGTGTTTATGATAAATGAAAAATTAGGATGCGCTCTCTTCCTTCTGCTCTTCTTGATGCGTGAAGGGAAGGAACCATGTCATGATGAAGGCTGGGATGGCGGCAAGCATGACGAGGGAGAAGAAGAGCTTGTATCCCAGCATATCGCTGAGGTAACCCGATACCATGCCTGTGCCCATGACGGCGAAGTTCATGATACCTGTAGCAATCGCA
Source organism: uncultured Akkermansia sp. (assembly GCA_964370425.1). Taxonomy (GTDB): domain Bacteria; phylum Verrucomicrobiota; class Verrucomicrobiia; order Verrucomicrobiales; family Akkermansiaceae; genus Akkermansia. The sequence continues at coordinate 17,564 of CAYJJD010000058.1, forward strand.
TAATGCGACATCTGGTGCTCCCCCTTCGCGATCTGCTGCATCATGAAGAGAGACAGACCGACAAAACCAAAGCCATAGCCGAAGTACTCCAGCACGATGCCCGTACCGATGAAGTACACATTCTCTGGCTGCGCCATGGCGAAGTATGCATAGACGAAAAAGGGAAGATTAAACGCACAGCAGAGCGTGAAAATGGAACGCTTCAAGCCGCGGTTCGCAATGAAGTACCCCGCCAGTAAAGAACCGAGCAAGAAGGCACCTGGTCCGCATGATCCATAGTACAGACCGATGTCCTGCTCACTGAGTCCGAGTCCGCCATCCACCTGAGATGCCTTCAGGAAGAGAGGGACGATTTTCATAACGAAGCCTTCGCAGAGACGGTAAGCAATGATCCAGAAAATGTAATAGAGGATAAACTTCTTCGCGCAGAAGAGCTTCACCACCTCGCCTATCTTCGCCCAAGCTTCGCGTGCATTTGTCGCGCTTTTGCTAGGATTCGGCATTTCCTTCGGGAGAGCCTTCATGTGGTAGAAGCCAAGCAAGAGCATAATAGCAGCGCACAGCCCCATGATGATCATCCAGCTGCTCACGGATGCGTCACGCGCTATGGCCGCGCTAACGTCCCCGCTCTCGATGAGTTGGCGCACGAGTGAGGTCTCTACCCCTGCGGATTTCGCCGCAAAATATTCATACAAGACCCCCGAGAGGTACACGAGTCCCCCCGTGGCGACGAGCTTTGCTAGATTGTAAAACGCCCCTTGCCAGCCTATATACTTCGCCTGCTCCTTCTCCGTGAGCTCCGCCATATACAGACCATCACCTGCGATGTCTTGGGTCGCCCCACACACCGCCACAAAGGCGAGCAGCGAGATAGCTATAGCGAAGAACATCGGCATCTGTAGCGACAGCGCTACAAGCCCGAAGCCCACACCAGAAACAAGCTGCGTCACGACGATGAAGAACTTCTTCGTGCGGAACATTTCGAGGAAAGGACTCCACAGGAACTTCACCGTCCATGGCCACATGATCAGTGATGTCCAAAACGCGATCTGCGCATCGGGAATGTCCATGTTCTTAAACATCAGGACAGCCACCATATTCAGGGCTACAAAGGGAAGCCCCATCCCGAAATAGACGGTAGGAACCCACGAGCGTACGTCACGCTTTTTTACATGATTCATGAGAGATAAAGAAGCTAAGTTGTGATACGATCGTAGGATATGACCGTATCCATAAATGAGATTAAAACTTATAACAAATCCCATTCCTTAGGTCAATGAAAAACGTCAGCACGCCTAAGCCCCCCCACACGTGTCTCAAATAGAGAGCACGTAGAAACAGGTTTCATAAACACCAATATACTCTTTAGGCAGGTTCTCGCAATTAGTTTTTTGAACCAATTTATTTGGAATGAATCT